>JAILRZ010000037.1 GCA_024697845.1 Eubacterium sp.
TATTTTTTAAAAACTCCTTTTTTTCAGCAAATATGTTAACGGTAACCCATTTTTCAAGCAATAAAAATACTTTTATCACCTATTCCTATCTTCATATCAATCCTTCCTTTTTCATAATCCTTTTTCTATCATTAAAAAAAAGTTTCAAACTTATGTTATAATTCAATTAAGTTTTTAGAAATTCCGAACGACTAAATTTTTGAAATAACCAATCCTTCGTAATTACAGATTTTAATCTAATTTTAATCTTCTTTAAATGTCAGATTAATTTTAATAGACTACGATATGTACATCAGCAGGAAAGAGGGTTGCACAACAAAAGATTATTGCAACAAATATTGCTGGAAGAAAGGATGTATACATATGGAGAAATTAGAAAAAGTTGAAAAATTAAGAGAAAAAACTGGCGTCAGCTACGAAGATGCCAAAGACGCATTAGAGGCCAATGAATACGATATGCTGGATGCAATTGTCTATTTGGAAAAAGCCGGAAAGATTAACGACCAACAAAGTGCCCGCTATGAAACCCACAATACAACCGCCGACAGTACCGCGCAAGACTTTGCCAAGGCTCAGCAGGCCTACGAGCAATCAGTCAACAGTTCTTCTGTCGGAGATGTTTTGAACAAATTCTTTGCCTGGTGCGGACGAATCTTGAAAAAGAGTTTGGAAACTTCCTTTATTATTCACCATAAAGACCAACAGGTTATTAAAGCCCCGGTTCTTGTTTTGGTACTGGCATTGCTATTCGCTTTCTGGATTACTGTTCCACTTTTAATTATCGGACTGTTTTGCAATTGCAGATACCACTTCGAAGGTGTTGAATCTGTAACATTCAATATTAATGAAATGTGTGACAAAGCAGCAGATAGCGTGGACGAAGCAAAGGAAGCAAAAAAATAAAATCATTCCATATTAAGAAAGGGAATTATAAGAATGAGTAATATTCTGATTATTGAAGACGAAGCGCAAATTGCACGTTTTGTAGAACTGGAATTAAAACATGAAGGGAATGAAGTTCAAAAAGCCTCCGATGGTCGTACCGGACTAGATTTAGCTTTAGCGGAGGACTTTGACCTTATCCTATTAGATATCATGTTACCACAATTAAATGGCCTGGAAGTATTAAGGCGTATCCGTCAACAAAAGGATACGCCTGTCATCATGCTTACTGCCAGAGATGCAGTAATGGACAAGGTTTCCGGTCTGGATGCAGGCGCAGATGATTATATTACCAAGCCTTTTGCCATTGAGGAATTATTGGCAAGAATCCGTGTAGCATTAAAGCGAAAAGAAAAATTATCCGAAGCATCACAACAAATTCGCCCTGAGGGAATTGTACTGAAAATCGGCGAAGTTTCTCTGGACCAGGAACGACACGAGGTCCTTGTGAAAGGGGAACCGGTACAATTGACCAACCGGGAATTTGAATTATTACGCGTTCTTATGGAAAACAAAAACATTGTATTAAACCGCGAAAAACTGATGGATTTGGTATGCGGCTATGATTATGTGGGGGAAACCAATGTCATAGACGTTTATATTAGATATTTACGCACAAAAATTGACGATAAGTATTCCATCAAACTGATTCACACCGTACGTGGCGTCGGTTATGTCATTAAAGATTTGTAGAAAACAGGAGGAAATTTTGGATACGCAAAAAACAACTTATAACAAAAGAATGACTTCCATTGCCCGAAAAATCAGTTGGAGTATGTGGTCCCGAAGGTTCATGCGTTTCTTTTTTTTGGATGGACTTCTTTTCATAGCGACATTTGCTATGTTTATATTGCATTCCAATAGCGAATTGCCGAAAGAAGCTTTTCGCAATGACTGGCACTATGCCGACGGGACAGATGTTGATTTCATTCATGAAGGTCACCATTACAAATCCCTTACCTATATGGTTCGGTTGAAAAACGGTGAGGAATATCGTTTTCCCTTCTATAAATTTTACGATTACGTGATTCCTCTCTTCATCTTATTGTTGATTTTTCAGTGTTTTGATTTAATTGACGGGATTTCAAATACCAAAAGAATTCGAAAAAAACTTCGTCCCCTCAATGAACTGGCAATGAAAGCCGAGGCAATGGGAAATATTTCCTATGAACATTTGGAACAGGCCATTCATTCAGCAAGTCCGGAGTCCCCGAAAATAGTCACTGGTGACCGGGAATTACAAAGTATTGAGATTGCATTGAATAGCCTTCTGATGAAAATGCAGGAAAGCAGACAGCAGCAGGTTCGTTTCGTATCTGATGCATCCCATGAGCTTCGCACACCAATCGCCGTAATTCAGGGATATGTAAATATGCTGGATCGCTGGGGCAAGGAAGATCCTGAAGTCCTGGAGGAATCCATCGTTGCATTGAAGAATGAATCGGAACATATGAAAGAATTGATTGAACAACTGCTGTTTTTGGCCCGCGGGGATAGCGGTCGAAATACATTGAATCGTACGAACTTTGACTTAGGGGATATCATTCGGGAAGTTTGGGAAGAATCCCTGATGATTGACGAAAAACATACTTATAAATTGAAGGGAATTTCTGAAGAAAAAAATAACACCAATGAAACCTTTATGATGAATGGTGATTTGGCAATGGTAAAACAATCCATCCGTATTTTTGTTCAGAATGCAGCAAAATATTCCAAAGAAGGAACCACGATCAACCTGGGCGTTCAAAAAGAAAACGGAAAAGTTCTTTATACCATTCAAGACGAGGGAATCGGTATGACCGGTCAGGACGTTTCCCATATTTTCGAAAGATTTTTCCGTTCTGACGAAGTACGAAATGAAAGTACCAGCGGTTCCGGCCTGGGACTTTCCATTGCCAAATGGATTATTGATGCCCATGACGGTACCATCAATGTTTTGTCGAGACAGGATATCGGAACAAGATTCACCGTGACCTTTCAGGAACAACAATAATATCATAGAAGAAAAGAGGATGTTCTATTTGTACTTTTACAAACAAAACATCCTCTTTTTACTGCACAACTTTCCTTTTACCAACCATCGTCATCGTCATCACTATCCCAATCCAGCCCATCATGATCGTCGTCGCTATCCCAAAGTTCTCCTTCATTCTCGTCCAAAACTTCATCCATTACAAAGCCAATCTCTGTGGCTTTTTCCAGTTCGTCCAGCTTTCCATCGCCATTGAAATCAAACACATCATCGAATGCTCCAAACATAAAGACCTCCTTCAAAATTTCCGTTCACATTTTTCTTCTACAATAATATTATATCATTGATTCTTCAAAAATACGTCGTATTTTTTTCATATTCCATGTAGTATTTCATATTTTTCCTCAAGTTGTAAAGAATAATTCACCACCATTCTTTTTCATCTCATTTCCATCAAATTTTGCAACAATTTCATTGTCAAAATTACAACAAAATACAAATTCCCCTTTTCTTTTTTGTATAAAACAGCGATTTTGTACAACGTCCATTGTAAAAACGTTTTTATCATGCTATTATGTCCATCGATGGCTTAAACAGGTGCTTTTTTTCTCTCTTAAGCGACAGCAACATTCATTTTTACCTGTTTTATAAAAATGTTTTTACACCTTTTAAGCCATTTTTGCATTTTTTATTTTTTTATATGAAAGGGTTTAGAACAATGAAAATAACAGTAAAGAAATTAGTAACTTTTGCATTAACTGCAGCCGTAGTTGCAACATCAATCACCACTGGCCCGACAATAAAAGCAAACGCTGCACGGACAATCGGTATGGATTACGCTAAAATCGCTACCGTAACGACATCCAGCAATGAATCAGACGAATTAAGCGGACAGAACGCTATAGACGGAACAATGACAACTAGATGGTCTTCTGCTTTCAGAGATGGAGAATGGATTCAGTTAGATTTTGGAAAAATCGTTGAAATCGGCGGAATCACAATCCATTGGGAAGCTGCTTATGCGAAATCTTTTTCCATTGTTTGGTCACAAGATGGAACAACATGGAATACTGCATTAACTCATAACTGTTCCTATTATTCTCCGGAAACAACCGATATGTTTTATAACAGACCGGTAAGATACATCCGTATCATCTGTAACCAGAGAGCAACACAGTACGGTGTTTCTATTCACGAAATTGAAGCTTGCGGAAACGCATACATTGATGAAACTACTACGGAAGAAGAAACAACTACAGCACAGAGTACAGCAACTTCTGAAGTAATGAACCTTGCTCAGGATGCTACAGCTACAGCAACTAGTATTGAAGGAACTGAATATGCAGCATCTAAGGCAATTGACGGAGATATGAACACCAGATGGTCTTCTTCTTTCAGAGATGCTCAGTCTATTACTTTAGATTTAGGTTCCATCTGTAATGTTGGTTCCGTAAAAATCTTCTGGGAAGCTGCTTATGCGAAAAAATATACAATCTCATGGTCTCAGGATGGTACCACTTGGAATGTTGCTTTGACAAAGACATTATCTTCTTACTCACCTGATACTGTAGATATGTTCTACAACAGACCGGTAAGATACATCATGATTACTAGTAACCAGCGTGCAACTGAATACGGAACTTCTATTTATGAAATCGAAGTTCTTGGAACAAAACAGATTCCAACTCCTCAGCCAACTACTGAAGTAACCACTTGTGTTGTTCCTACTACAGAAGTTACTACAGCAGTAGAAACAACTACAGTTGCTGAAACTACTACGGAAGAAGAAACAACTACTGAAGTAACTGCTCCTGTTGCTCCATTAGAAGTAATCGGTGCTGTAGTATCTACACCAAGAGACAACACTGTTGCCGTTGTTTGGGGACAGGACGCTGAAAGATTAAACAGCGGATGTAAGTACAATGTATATGTTAACGGAGTTAAGAAATTAGATAACGTTGTATGTAACTATTATGAATTAACAGATTTAGGAATTGGGAACGCACAGGTTGTTATCAAGTCCGTTCTGAACAACGTTGAGTCCGAAGGAGTAAAATTTGACGTAACCGTTACCGGTGAACAGGCAGCAAACAACGTTGCATTCGGTGCAACAGCTACTGCAACCAACGTATTCGACGGAAACGAAGCATCTAACCTTGTAGACAGCGATCCATATACCGTTTGGAGAGCAATGCAGATGTTCCCACAGGTAACTGTTGATTTAGGAACTGCACAGTATGTAAAATCAATGGAAATTTCTTGGCTTGGAGATTATGACGCGCCAAAAGGATTTTCATTCTACTACTCAAATGATGGTGAAAACTGGACAATGCTTACCAACGTAGACAAAATGAATTACCAGACACTTGATACCGTATCTGTAAATGTTGAAGCGCGTTACTTCCTATTCTCAATGGGAAGATATTCCAACCTTGCTCACTTCTACGGTGCCCGCGATATTAAGCTTTTCAACTAAATTTTTCTCATATGAAAAGGGTTGTTGCAGTTTTACCTGCATCAACCCTTTTTTTGTTTCCACAGTCCCGAAGCAAGCGTAGCAATTTCGGTGATTGCTAAAATGGAATTCTTATATAATCTGGCTTCACAACTTTTAAAATATAATTATATAAATAATCATGTCCTGTCTGATTCGGCATTCCCCGGTTTTGATACAAGAAATCTGCCAAATCATAAATCTGATAATAATTTAAAGGTCCCTGCACCACCGTCCCATCCGACAGTTTTGCATATACTCTGATATACCAGATTGTCTGGAATTCTTTCGTAGTTCCCGCCGCAAATTTCAAAGTCATTCCATAGCTGGTTCCCGTTGTTAATGTATTGGAATAATTTTGTGATAAGATTCCATTTTGACCTGTGGCGAAGCTTGCAACATATTCCGAGTTACTTCCTACAGAAACATCTTCCGGATTTGCATATCCACCGACTCCATAAGTCAATCCCCGTTCCACAACCTGCTTTCCATCAATTGTATCGGTCACCGTATAAATTGTTCTGACGCCACCATAAAGATAATTGATTTGGCAACCGTTAATCTCTAATCCCTCCGCAACATTTTCAGTCGTAGGTTCCTGCGTTGTAACTTCCGGCGTTGTTGTTTCCGGAGAGGTTCTGGTAACTTTCAAATTCACGGTTGAAATAGAAACCCTACCGACTTTTCCTTCTTGCAATAATCCTTCTCCATCATAGAAAAATACGGAAATATATTCTCCGGTATCTTCCGGTTTAAAAGAACTAATATTAAAATAGGAAAATCCATCTCCTTTATCCTCATATCCGGAAAAGGTCTTTGTATCATATGCTTCTTCCCCGTAAAAACCGTTTGTTTCATCTCCTTTTACTTTGAAAATTTTCGCTCTTTTAAAATTTGATATGGAATGATATACCCTGAAATATCCGGAAGCGCCTTCCAATACATTACTCTTTGACAATTGTAACCAGTTATATTGATCGTAATAGTTCGAACTAATAATATACGGAATTTCAACTCTATTGAGAATTCCTCTTTTATCAATCATATTCCCCGGCAATTGAGATGTATCCACCGAGTTTACATAACATTGGTTCGTTTCATCCAAAGTCCATTTCCCGTGAACCGGAACTGTTACGGTCAGACCACTTTCCGCCGTTACTTCCACTTCCATTCCCAATGCCGCTGCTGCTTTCTTCAAATAAGTTGCATTCACCGCATTCTGGTAAAACAATAATTTTTCATATCCTAAAGGCTGAGCGCTCTCTACATAAGCGTCTGCATATAGCGCTTCGTCGAAAAACTTTACGTGATAGGTCAGACTAGCTGCTGTATTGGTTTTCACATCCACCAGTCCGGTAATTACAACGGTATAATCATTCTGATATCTGTTCGATACGGCATCTTCCGGCTGAACAAAAGTAATACTCGGATTACTGTATTGAACCGTGCCGGCTGAAACGCTTCTCACAAAACTTTGTCCTGATGTTTCATTGGTAATGGTCACCTGAATTCCGGAAGAATTTGTCACCTTCAAATAACTACTGTTTAAATCCACATGCCAGCCACACTCACTAGCATTTACCAGCCCCTTTGGCATATAACCTGCGGATGGGAATGCTGAGAACGCTTCATGATAGTTATGCCCATTCACCTGGGTATATTTTCCAATGGAAATTGCCCCACTATATCCGAACTGTTGAATTACATTTTTCGGTCGAACCAGTGCATAACGGTGACCATAGGTATCCCAGGATCTGGATTGCAAATTATACCCTTCATTCATCCAGCCGGTAATAGAACCCTGTGGGGTATAATTCCATGCCAGAATATTGTGATTGCATTCAAATCCCTGATCCCATAATGCCTGCGCCATGTCCGCCGGTTTGCTGGATTGCTGAATGACATGATTAAATTCAAAATTTCGATCCAGTGCCTGATACTGCAAGGATTCATTCTGAACACAATCCTGTGTCAATCCATCCACCCCTACCAGCCATCGATAGAATTCTGTCATTCCCTGCATTGCCTTCAGTGTGTCATCAGTAACCACTCCCTGATGATAAGGCGATGTAATAGCTGCCGGAGTTTTATAATATGTAGAATAATCTCCATCCACATAAGTCTCTCCTGCATTCATTCCTCGAGAATATTTTTGTGCAACCTGTTCTTTTGTTCTGCTTGCAAATTCTGTGTTGGCATCCGTATAAGAAACGACAGCTGCTACCGATTTGGTACATATGGTGAAAAACAAAGCCACAAAAAGGACTGCCCAAAGGCACCTTACTTTCTTTATTAAATATTGATTCACTAAAACCCCTTCTTTCTAATAAATTTTTCTATAAAAACAGACCTCCTTTTTTTATTTTCACGTTCAATTCTCTACTTATAGTTATAACATAAAACGGGTTGGATGTTAACTCCAACCCGTCTTTTTAATTCTTTTTAAATTCACTTAATTGAAGGCCTTCGTTTCGCTCCAACATCATTCGAATAGACCATTCATTGGAGAACAGCACCAAAGGATTTCCCTTCATATCTTTTACTTTCTTTGTATCACTTGGGCATTTCAGAGAATTCAAATCGATTCCTTCATTATCCACCCAACGAATGTAACCGTATGGCAATGGCTCCAATCGCACTTCGCAATTGTATTCATTTTCCAATCGGTATTTCAGCACGTCAAACTGCAAGGTACCAACAACTCCAACGATGATTTCCGACATTTCCAGATTGTAATCCTGGAACATCTGAATTGCACCTTCCTGGGCAATCTGAGTAACCCCTTTCATAAACTGTTTTCTCTTCATGGAATCCAGCGCCACCAATCGGCAGAAATGTTCCGGTGCAAAAGTTGGAATTCCTTCATAGGCAAACTTCTTTCCCGGCGTACAAATAGTATCTCCAATGGAGAAAATTCCCGGATCGAAAATACCCATTACGTCTCCGGCATAGGCTTCCTCAATTACCTTTCGGTCCTGAGCCATAATCTGCTGCGGTCTGGAAAGCTTCATCTTCCGGCCACTTTGCACGTGAAAAACATCTTTACCAGCATCAAATCTTCCGGAACAAATTCTCATAAATGCAATTCTATCGTGATGAGATTTGTTCATATTTGCCTGAATCTTGAAAATAAATCCAGAGAAGTTTTCTTCTTCCATCGGATCAATGAGACCTGCATCCGACATTCTTGGCAATGGAGATTCAGTCATCCGTAGAAAATGCTCCAAGAATGTTTCCACACCAAAGGTTGTCAATGCAGAGCCAAAGAACACCGGCGACAATTCTCCTTTGTCCACCATTTCCTGATCAAACGGGTCACCCGCTCCATCCAACAGTTCTGTATCATCCATTAACTGCTCATATAAGTCTTCACCAATTTCATCTTTTAGTTTTTCATCATTGACATCAAAGGTTGTTTCTGCAGCACTCTTTGCTCCACCAACAGACACCGCCTGAAACATAGAAACCTGATTGGTATTACGATCAAATACTCCCTTAAATCGCTTACCACAACCAATCGGCCAATTGATTGGACAGGTTTTGATTCCTAAAACATTCTCTATTTCTTCCAGCAATTCATAAGGATCTCTTGCTTCCAAATCCATTTTATTAATAAATGTAAATATCGGAATATGACGCATCACACAAACTTTAAATAATTTAATGGTCTGAGCTTCAACACCCTTAGATGCGTCGATTACCATTACTGCGGAGTCCGCAGCCATCAATGTACGATAAGTATCTTCCGAGAAATCCTGATGTCCCGGCGTATCCAGAATATTAATGCAATATCCGTCATAATTAAATTGCAGTGCAGAGGATGTTACAGAAATTCCTCTTTCTTTTTCAATTCCCATCCAATCGGAAACCGCATACTTTGAATTTGCTTTTCCCTTTACAGAACCAGCTGTATTAATGGCTCCACCATAGAGAAGAAATTTCTCCGTCAACGTTGTTTTACCGGCATCCGGATGCGAAATAATCGCAAAGGTTCTTCTATTTTCTATTTCCTGTTTTAATTGCTCGTTCATAATCTTTTCCTTCCAATGACTTTCTCCTTAGAGATTATAAATGAGTCTTCCTCATTATTCAAGTACGTTTCCTATACGTGATATGAAAGAGCAAGATTTCACAGAGAACATTTTTTTACTGACGCGTGTTACATACGCAACACTCCTCTTTAGAATTGTAATTCCGGAAGCATTAGGGATGCCTGTTCTTTTTTTGCAGTAGTCGTTTCCTTTTCCAACTGCATTTCCCGAGATTCGTTCTCTCTCTTTTCAGAAACAGACTCCTTTGGTAGTTGTTTCTCCGTAGAAGTTTCCTTCTTTCCTTCTTTTTTTGTCATTTTTTGTTTTTTCTTTTTTGACACCGTGATTTTGCACACTAATTTTTTCTTTTTCCCTTTTTTCAAATAAACCGTCGCATAGATTTTACATTTTCCGACAGCCTTTCCCCGTACAATCCCCTTTTTTGAAACGCTGGCAATCTTTTTATTTCCCGAATGGAATTTAACTTTTTTAACATTCTTTCCAATCACCTTTAATTTACAAGTTTTTCGAACCTCCAACCGAATACTTTTCGGCTTGATTTTTACGCAAGCTGCCCCTACATTGAGGGCATTTCCGATAACTAACGCAAAAACGAGCAACATTATTATGATTTTCTTTTTCATGTTTACTCCTCTTCTCGTAATAACACACTACTTTTTAATGTTGTTATCCTTAATGTATTGATTGTTTGCATAATAAATCTCTGCAAACTGATTGTAATAGCACAACGAATTTAAGAAATTCTTTAACTCGATTTTCTTTTGCGGAGTTAAATCCAATTCATCAATTTTTCCATTATTAATCATTTCATAACAATAACTCATAACACTGAATTTCATTTCACAATTGTTTTCTGTATGATTCCGTTCCTCAATACTTAAAGTTAACTGGTCATCAAATCGATTTGCCGGCATATTATTTAAAATAATATGATAAACCTTATTATTTTGAACATCTAAATCTGTAAATGGCAACCGTTCAATATTATAAGTTTCATTCTCATCATTAATAAACAAATGATCTTGGTTTGGGTCCCCCTGCAAGGTCGGAATGTAATCTGTACTTTTCTTTGTCCCATCCAGAGTAACCTTCATATAAATATTGATTCCTTCATCTACCTCCAACTGAAGTCCCGAAATATTAATTCCGGAAATGCCTTTGTATTGAATATTCCATTGATACTTTTCTGGAATTTCCCAGTTTTCTATTAAATCTGTTTTTTCATGTCCTACATTTGCAAGATTATTTGTTTTATAATCAAAATATTTCTGAGAATATGCTCCATAATTTAGTAATGAAATTAATAAGTTTTTTAGCTGTTCCTTATCACTTCTTCCCTCATATTTTTCCAACATATTGTCTGTATATTGTTTTACTGTATAATCTTTTGTAACACCTGTTGGTTCTCCCTCGTAATAAATTTCTGCATGTACTATATCTGCCATCTGCGTAGCAGCTACATCACAGGTAAAACCATAACAGATTACCGTTTCATTATTTTCTTCTGTCTCAACATATTTTGTAGGATTGCCAAAAACTTCTGTCTGTGTTCCTTCTGCTGTATCATCTCTTAAAGTAAAACGAATGGAATATTTCGAAATTTCTTCCTCCGTCAATACATTTGGATCATCTAAATATGCCCAAAGATTCACCCCAATCAGTCCATCTAATGTCAGGCTTCCACCCATAATCTTACAATGATACTCCTTACGAACCAGACGTACTTCTTTCCCGTCTTCACTATAATCCGGTCTCCAAGTGGCATGATCGCTGGTAAATGCCTCTTTTGGAATGATTGTATTATTTGTTTCAAATCCTGAAGTAAGCTTAGCAGTGGAAACTGCAGAAAAATCAGTATCATCTAAATTATCAGCCCAAAGTGTAGGATCGGAAATTCCAATTTTGGATCCTTCCAAGGAACCCGTGACTGTTACTAGCTTTGAACTGTTTAAGATATTAAGATTGTTTTGTTTTCCGTTATATGTATTATTCTGTATTTCGTTCGCTCCACTGATTTTCAATGCAGAATTTGCATCGTAGTATACCCCTGCACCAAGGGCACCCGACGTATTTCCTTTTATTTCCGTATCTGAAATGGTAGTTTCACCTCCGGAACTGTTGCTCAACAAGCATACGCCTCCACCTCTTCCGGTTGCAACATTATTTAACACACTACAATGATCAATTTGTGTTTTTGTCCAATATCCATATACTTCAAGACCTGCACCACCATCTGCTTCATTATTGCAAATTGTAACATTACTCAATTGAACCGGATTCGGACGCAACATTGCAATAAATAGTCCTCCTCCATCTTCTGCACTATTTCCATCAATAGTTCCACCGTTTATGTAAAGTCCGGGATTCGATGTCGTTCCAATGCCAGAATTATATCCCAAAAAAGGTTCTGCATAACTGTAAAAATAACCGGATGCGAAAATACCGGCTCCATTTGCAGCTTTGTTATTACTAATGGTTCCATCATTTATTATGACTGTACTTCTGACATTACCCAGTCCATAAGTACTCCATTCCCCATAAGACAGATCCAAGGATATTCCTCCGCCAAAATTTGTGGCTTCATTATTATCAATCGTT
>JAILRZ010000063.1 GCA_024697845.1 Eubacterium sp.
TAATAAAAGCGTTTTTATCGCTTTTTTGAATTAAAATCTGTTAAATTAGAACATTTTTGGAGAGTTCCAGCAAAAATTTGCTTAAGGAACTCTCTTTTTTTGAACAAAAATCATATAGAAATTGTGCAAAATAACCAAAAAAACAATAAAAATACTTCAAAAATCGTCAAATATTGCAAAAAACGTTTTTAAAAAATAAAATTAAATTAGAAGTGTGAGTGTACGGAAATCAAAGGAGGATTTTTTTATGTGGAAAAAAAGGAGAATTGTTGCACTATTCCTTGCAATGGTACTTTCTGTTTCCGGCTTTTTTGGGAACGGTAACATTGCGGGCATTTCATCGATTTTTGCGGCATCAGCGAATCAGGTGAATCACTTGACATTGGAGAAAACGGGAAATAATTTCAAACTCCAATGGAATCAGTTTAACGGACAGAACCGATATGATGTTTATCGTGCGGAAAGCCGTTATGGAAATTATCAAAAAATTGCATCTGGTGTGGAAGGAACAACTTACACAGATACCGCACCAAATCAGGACAAGTACGAAAACTACTACAAAGTTTCCGTACAGGACAACAATGAATCATTATCCGAACCAATTTCTTTAGAAATTGAAATGTTCGGAAGCAGTATGTATGTATTCTCTCCAAAAGATGGAGCAGAAACAGTTTATAACGTAATTAACGACATTTATAAATTTCAGGGAGACGTGGACGGAGAAGGAAACTCACATTCCGGCCAGCAGTTTGGAGACGGTCGTTATGCATTCGCATTTAAAAAAGGTGATTATTCTAATATCAGTGCCAATGAAATGAAGATGGCGTATTATATGCAGGTATTAGGATTAGGAAAATATCCAACTGATGTTAAATTAAAGAACATTCACGTTCCACCGGTACTGGATAACGGAAATGTTACCTGTAATTTCTGGATGGGAATTGAAAATGTATCCATTGCACCGGTTGGTTTTGAAACCAACGATGCATACTGGGATTTCCAGTGGGCAGTTTCACAGGCCGCACCGGCAAGAAGATTATATGTAGACCGTGGAATGCGTCTCAATTATATGTGGGACGGCTGGGCAAGCGGTGGTTACGTTGCCGATAGTATAATTGAAGGAAATTTAGGTTCCTGGTCACAGCAGCAGTATTACCTTAGAAACAACAATGTTAAGGGTGATTTTTATGGGGTAAACTGGAATCTGGTTGCTCAGGGCTGTATCGGAATGAACGGAAATGAATGGAATAAAACAACAGCAAAATATCCGATGTATGATTTACAGAGCGGATTAGGAAGAACCAACTGGCAGAGTGGTGGAAAATATACCGTATTAGACGAAACAGATCGGTTAAGAGAAAAACCATTCCTGTTCTTTGATGATGATGAAAAAGAATACAAGGTATTTGCTCCGGCACTTCGTGAAAATACTAGTGGTGTTTCATGGTCAAAAACAGATATGGGTGAAGGAACAATTATGAACTTAGACCAGTTCTATATTGCGAGAGCTGATCGCGATAATGCAGCATCTATCAATGCAGCATTAGATGCAGGAAAGAATATCATCTTATCTCCTGGTATCTATAGAGCTGAACAGCCAATTCATATTAAAAGAGCCAACACCATTGTTTTAGGTCTTGGATTGGCAACCATCATTCCGGAGAATGCAGAAACAGGTGTAAAGATTGATGATGTGGATGGTGTCACTGTAGCGGGAATTATTTTGGATGCAGATTCTACTTCTAAAAATATGATTGTTGCAGGACCAACTGGTTCTAATAAAAGACATCAGAATAACCCAACAATTCTTCAGGATGTATTTGTACGTGTCGGTGGTGTACACGGTGGCGTGGCATCCACAGAAGATGCAGTGGTAATTAACAGTAATGATGTAATTGGCGATCATTTCTGGATTTGGAGAGCGGATCATGGTGCCGGCGTTGGCTGGGATTTAAATACCGCAGAGAATGGTGTGGTAGTTAATGGTGACTATGTTACCCTTTATGGATTGATGGTAGAACATTTCCAGAAATTTGATGTGTTATGGAGAGGGGAATACGGAAAGACCTATTTCCTTCAGAATGAAAAATGTTATGATCCTCAGGATCAGGATAAATGGATGAGTCATTATGGTACGGTGAAAGGATATGCAGCTTACAAGGTTGCCAATGCGGTTCAGAACCATTATGCCGTAGGACTTGGAAGCTATGATGTATTTATTAATACAGGAGATGCCAGCATATTCCTTGATAATGCTATTGAAGTTCCAAACACACCGGGCGTTAAGATTGAAAACGCTTGTACCGTGGAAATTGCAAGAGGTAGCGGTCCTTTAGTTGGATTTAACAGTATTGTTAACGGAACCGGCCCTGCAATTAAGACAGGAACAGGCTCCGGTGGTGGTTATGCAAGACAGGCATTACTTTCTTATTGCAACGGAGCATCCAGAAGTCTTCGTGATTATTATGAAACAGGAAGCAATGACGGTGGAGTTGTTGTGGAACAGATTGGTGAGAATCCGACTCCGGATCCGGATGCAGATCAGCTTCCGGAAAAAGAAACAGAGGAGCCGACAACAGAAGAAGAATCAAAGAACATTGCTGATGGTCCGTATGCAGACTGGAAGAACAATGCAATTATTTCTCCAACAAAAGGAAAATTAGTTGCAGCCGGTATCATGGACATTCAGTTCAGTAAATTAGATGGTGCAACAGAATACAGAGTATTTGTAGATGATGCATTAGTAAATACTGTTGTAGGAAATCAGGATACATTTGATGTAAAATACAGAACCGTAAAGGTAGATAAACATACTTTATATGTAGAAGCAAAATTGGCAAATGGCAGTGTTGTGAGGTCCAATAAGAGAACCTTCTTTATCTCAAAGAAAGGTATGGGATGCTGGCAGGATGATGTATCAAAGGTTGGGGAATTAAATCTTTCCTGGTATTACTCTTGGTCTACAGATCCACTGATTGGTGCAGATTCCTCCGTTGAATTTATTCCGATGCTTTGGGGTAATTTCAGCTCAAGCTCCAAGGAACAGCGTTGGATTAATAACAAGGAATATGAAAATTATAATTATGTACTGACATTCAATGAGCCGGACGTAAACGATCAGGCTAATATGGAACCGGAACGTGTTGTGGAATTATGGCAACAGATTAAGAAGATTCAGGCTTCTGGAGTTCAGGTAAGTTCTCCAAGTACTTCTGTTCCGACAGTATTATATACGGACACAAATAATCCGTACAATATGGTCGGTGGATGGTATGCAAAATATGATCAGTTAATGGTTCAGGCAGAAGAACATGATGACTTTACAGCTGTTCATTTCTATTTTGATTATCCGGGAGATTTTATATTAGATATCTTGGAAGAACTCCACGAAAGAACCGGAAAACCAATCTGGATTACAGAATGGGGTGTAGGTCAGTGGGCACAGAATCAGCCGTTTGACTGGACCGGTGGACCGGATGCAGGAAATTGGCAGAGAACTACCATTGTAAACTGGATGAACAGTGTTCTTCCAAAGTTAGATAAGATTGATTATATCGAACGTTATGCATGGTTCCCATTTGATGGTTCCAATACAGAAAAATTCGGAAATGGTGCCAGCGGATTATTCTTCTGTGGCGAAAACGATCCTCAGAAGGGTGAGTTGACGTCTTTAGGAAAGGCTTACCAGAAATCCGGAAATCCAAAGGGTTATACAAAGGGAGCAACTTATGAAGATGTTGTTTTACCGGATGAAGGTGAGTTGGAAACTGTTACTGTGGAAGAAACTACAGTTGAAGTAACAACGGAAGAAGCAACAACTGTTGCAGAAACAACAACAGAAGCAGAAATAACAACAGTAGAGGAAGAAACAACTGTTGAGGAAGTTACAAAAGAACAGGAGAATCAGATTACAGTATCTAATGATGTGGCTGTTTTAGGATACCAGGTTTCTTCAACGGTGAAGGATAGTCGAAATAAAGTTGGTGGAATTCGAGTGATTGCATCTGCAGAACCTCAGATTAATGGAAAGAGAGTTGATTCTTACGGATTGGTTTATTCTCTTACAGAATTTAACGGAAATACTTATTCCGTTTCAGAACAGGATATGTATGTAGGCTCTGACAATCATTATGTGGCAGACTTTAAGTCAGAGGCAGATGGACAGCTTAATATGGCAGTAGGAAATTCCAGCACTGCAAACTGCTTTGCAATGACAATGACTTTTGGTGGTTCCAGCGCAGCAGCTCTTTCAGCAAAATACAAGGTACGTACCTATGCATTGTTGGAAGATGGAACTTACGTTTACAGTCCAATCAAAAATTACTCAATCTATTCTGTTAGTAATTATATTTACCAGAATGTTCTGATGCCGACAGAAGAAGGTCATGACTTCCTGTATGAAAAAGTTCTGTCCGTAGTGGATAAGAAGTATCGTCGGGTTGAATTCTTATGGGGTAACAGAATCATTAAACCGGGTGAAATGTAAAAAATGAATACTGAAAGTGGTTGTCTCAGGGCAACCACTTTTTTTGACAAGATTTTACATATGTAGTAAAATAACACTATCATTAAATAGGAGGGTGTATATATGTACAGAGTAAATTTTGAAGATCAGAATGCAGAAATTAGAAAGGTGATACCGGGAAAGGGATGCTTTTCTGTGTTAGAATATGACAGAGATGTATCTACAGATCCTTGGAGCGCATTTACCGGATATTTTGCAGCAAAAATGAACGTTAAGAAAAGACAGGTAATTGCAGACCTGAACAATTCAAGCATTATTCTTCAGGCTGGGGCTATGCAGATGGTATTAGGTAATGTTGATGTGAAAACAGACGTTAAAGGTGCCGGAGATTTCTTGAAGAAATTTGCAGGAAGCAAAGTGACCGGTGAAACAGCAGTAAAGCCAAAATATATTGGAACAGGAAAGGTTATTTTAGAACCAACATATAAGTATATTTTATTTGAAGATATTTCTGAATGGAATGGAAATATTGTCATTGAAGACGGAATGTTCTTGGCTTGTGAAGATACTGTAGAAATGAAAACAGTTGCAAGAAGCAACCTTGGCTCAGCATTATTAGGTGGAGAAGGATTATTCAATACATCTTTACGAGGAAGTGGTGTTGCAGTATTGGAAAGCCCTGTTCCAAGAGAAGAATTAATTGAAATTGAATTAGATAATGATGTTGTAAAGATTGACGGAAATCAGGCAATTGCATGGTCCGGATCTTTAGACTTTACAGTAGAAAAAACTACAAAATCCTTGATTGGATCTGCAGCATCCGGAGAAGGACTAGTAAACGTATATCGTGGAACCGGAAAGATTTTGGTTGCACCTGTTCGTAACAATGGAAGAATTGCTTCTCCTGAAGGTGGAAATACCGGAAGCAGCAGCGGCGGTACCGGCGGAGTAGGCGGTGCACTTGGTTCATTCGTTGGCGGAGTTTTAGGAAACTAATATTAAAAATAGTTCAAGGAGTTGTTCGAGAGAACAACTCCTTTTTGTTCCGCAAAGTTCAATAGCTTTAATGAAGGTTTTGGGGAATGGTTTTTTTGGCATAAAATTCAGAAAGGTTAAAGGTCCTAAAGGTGAAGATATTCCATCGGGAATCGTCCTCGTCGTATGGATACCAGTTAATTTCATCGGTTTCATAACCGTTCTTGTCGATGTAATCTGTCAGTTCTGAAAGATGCTTGCCGAGAACCGGAGCAGCATCTTCGGATAATTCCATAAAGTAATCGTAGTCAACATATCGGGAATCTTCAGTGTATTCATCTTCTTCAGAGCTTTCCATTGCCTTCTGTTCTTTAAAATATTCATATCTCTTGAAGTTGTAATCAGCAATCCAGTAATCGTAATGACTAAAGGAAAGGAGCAAATAACAGAATACTGAAACCAACAAGGCATAATTAAATAAATTGAAGTTCTTCGCAAACATACGATATAGTAATCCCAGCATCAAAAGAAAAATGACTAGCAATCCCCACAAAACAAATATTCGTAATGAGGTTAATCCGTAAGTGGATATATACAGGCTCATACGCATTGCACTGGAGGCAATCATAATAAAAGTACATCCACTAATAATCAAGAGAAGAGCTTTTAACGCAATATGTTTTTTAAACAGTTCCATACAAATCAAAATGGCCAAGCCGTTTAATGCGCTGACAAACAGCAATTGAAAAAATCCTTCTCGAGCGTACTGGGCATAAGTGTAACCTTCCGGCAAGGTCCCCGCATGCATAAACAGGAAAATAATCTGAATGAGAGAAAATGCAATATACAGGACTGATATGGATCCTGCCACGATAATCGGTATGATCGGGGTATATTCTTTTCGGATGCTTTTGATATTTTCCTGTGGGAGGTGATCCAGTTTGTAAAATGAAGCATATGGAATAGTAAAAGCCACCAAAAATGTGAGAATTATTCCAACGATGTCGTAAATAATATTCGATGAAAACACCCATTTGAAATTAAAAAAGTGATTAAACATGACATCGGCACTAGCTAGGATTTCCCACATTACAAAGAAACATGGAATAGAGATGAGAATTCCAAGCATAATATATTTGCTTCGCTCCGATTTCATTTTTTTATAACCTTGAATCGTTTTAAATAAATGGGAAATCGGAATCAAAACAACTTCTAAAATCCCAAATCCGTAATCAATCATAAAACGAAAATGTCCAAAGAGATTAATCTCCGAAAAATCAAAAAAGAGTAGCATCAGGGTGATTAAAAATAGCCCAAAGATTGCAAGATAATTATAAAAAATTATCAGGTTGTTGTCGGTCATAAAGTTTGAAAACCCCAAAAGGACGATGGCTCCCATACAAAAATAGTGGATTCCGCGAATGTTTTTTCTTAAAACTTTTCCAATGTGGCACATATAGAGTACAGTGCTGATGGTAAAAATAGGATTAGTGATGCCTTTGAGGCTTTTGTAAAGGCAAAGAGTACAAATAATGGCATAAACGATAGAACTTACCCCGATTTGATGAAAATACTTTGCCGCTTCTAAAGCTTTTTCCTGTTTCAATTGTTCCATACGTTGCTGCCAGGTAGGAGGTGTGTTCAAACTCTCTGGGTTTGGCGTATTATTTAAGTGATTCATTTCGCTCATAATATAATCTCCTTTTCATTCTTATTCTTCATATTCAATTAAATCTCCGGGAGTGCACTGCAGTGCTTTGCAAATCTCATCTAATGTGGTAAAGCGAATGGCTTTGGCACGATTGTTTTTTAAGATAGAAAGATTTGCCGGAGTAATCCCTACTTTTTCCGCTAATTCGTTGACACCGATTTTCCGCTGTGCCATAACAATATCTAAATTGATTTTAATACTCATAACCGGCACCTCCTAAATAGTAAAATCTGTTTCTTCTTTGTAGCTGACTGCACGGTCAAATACTTGAGCTAATACTCGACTGAAAAGTCCGGCAATCAAAAAAACAAGAATCATAGTTAACGACGCCAGTGTTACATACAGAAAAACATTCAATAATACCATTAGGAATGAAATCAAAAAACTGTAAATCGCCATGCGATTTAAGCTGGAAACATTGGCATAGATGAAACATTGGTCATCGAGAACCGTCTTAAAAATCTTACGTAGTTCCCATACAATGAGTAAGCCAAAAATTCCGCAAAGAGTTAAAATGGCAACAAGAGCGTATAAATATTTTTTTACATTCGGGTCATAATGCTCTCCGTATGGTTTTAGAATCCATGTCAGCCCTAAGGTGATAAGAATTCCGGAATAAAACATTATGTCCAATAAAACTTTTGTTACTTTTGAAATGTTCATAAGAAACCTCCTGAATCTGTATTTTGTAATTCAAACTATAATATGAAAAATATTGTTTGTCAATAAAAACATATCGAAAAACGATATAAATATATTGAAAAACAGAATGAAGTTGATATATGACTATCGATTGAGTATACTAGAGAAAGGTGATGTGGAGGACAAAAAAATAGGGATAGGGGATCAATTTCCATCCCTTTTGTATATGGAGGAATTATGACAGGAACAATTCATTTAGGAAAAACAAATCAAGGAAATTTTTCTTTTACCATTGGAAACGACCATCCGGGAAATGGGGCGGAGTATTCCCTGGAGAATAGTGTGAAGCAAGAGGACTCCTGTCTGGAAGGAAAGACTTTTTTCTGGCTGGGATCTTCCATCACATATGGATTTGGTTCCAAGGGGGAAAGTATGGCAGATTTTATTGCAAAAAGAAACGGTAGTTGCTCTTACAAGAGTGCCATTAGTGGAACAACCTTGGCAGAGATTGTATATGATAAGGATGACGACAACAATCCATGGAAACATCTGGGGAGAGACGAGGATTCTTTGGAGGAGACAGCGGCTCAGTCTTATGTGAAACGATTATCAGAGTTTCCGAAAGAAATCAGACCGGATGCGTTTATTATTCAGGTTTCCACCAATGATAGTCAGTTTCCGGAAGAATATCAGGGAAAACTGTCGGAGGGCGAAGAGGTTTTTGATATTCACACGACTCTTGGAGCAATGGAATATATTGTTTCCTATATTTTGAAAACGTGGGATTGCCCGGTGATGTTTTATACGTCGCCCCTTCTGGATTCAGAGAATTATCGCGCTATGGTGGAAGCAACGAAACGACTATGTGAAAAGTGGAGCATTGATTTGCTGGATATGAATGGAGATTGTGCGTTTAATCAGAAGGGACGGGAAAACTATGATTTGTATATGGTAGATATGGTACATCCTACCAGAGCTGGATATTTAAATTGGTGGACACCAGTCTTTGAAGAAAAAATTCGTGAGATTTTGGAGGAGAAAAATGACTGATTATATCACGACTTATACGGGAATTCGAATGGTTCCTACCGAACCAAAACCGGAGGATATCAGAATTGAAGATATTGCGCATTCCCTGTCTTTGATTACAAGGGGAAATGGTCATGTTAAGACTTTCTTTTCCGTGGGACAGCATTGTATTCATTGTGCAAAGGAAGCTGCAGCCAGAGGAGCTTCGGACAGAGTGGTACTTGCCTGTTTGCTTCACGATGGGGCGGAGGCTTATCTCTCTGATGTCCCAAGTCCTTTTAAGAAATATCTTAAGGAATATAATGCCTTTGAAGATCAGATTCTGGATGTGATTTTTGAAAAATATCTAGGGTCAAAGTTGAGTGATGAAGAATATCATCTGATGAAAACAATTGATCATGACATGCTTTATTATGACTTGTTATATTTACTGAATGAACCATCAGAAAGGGAGGCACCGAAGATGAAAACTAATTTTTCTTATGAAGTACGTCCCTTCAAAGAGGTGGAAGAAGAATATTTGGTTTTATTTCAAAGATATTCATAAAAGAGGGTTCATAAAAAGTCGAAACGTGCTATAATGTTACGGTATGGAAAGTGGGCACTCTCATTTTCATATAGAAGTAAAATTAGTTAACAACGAGGAGAAAATTGTGAAGATAGGATTTGATAATGATCTGTATTTGAAGATGCAGTCAGAACACATTAGAAACAGAATTGCACAGTTTGGCAACAAGTTATATTTGGAATTTGGAGGGAAACTCTTTGATGATTATCATGCGTCCAGAGTATTACCGGGATTCAAACCGGATTCCAAATTACAGATGTTATTGCAACTAAAGGATCAGGCGGAAATCGTTATTGTTATTAGTGCGGAAGATATCGAAGAAAACAAAGTTCGTGGTGATTACGGAATTACCTATGATATGGATGTTTTGCGTTTGATCGATGCGTTCCAGTCCAGAGGCCTTTTTGTAGGAAGTGTTTGTCTGACAAAGTTTTCCGGACAACCTTCAGCAGAACGTTTCCAGAAGCAATTGGAAGAAATGGGTATTAAATCGTATCGTCATTACAAAATTCCGGGATATCCAAGTGACGTTGAAAAAATTGTCAGTGATGAAGGATATGGAAAAAATGAATATATTGAAACAGAAAGACCGTTGGTTGTAATTACTGCACCGGGACCGGGAAGTGGAAAGATGGCAACCTGTCTTTCACAGCTTTATCATGAGCATAAGAGAGGAATCGAAGCAGGATATGCAAAATTTGAAACATTCCCAATCTGGAATATTCCATTGAAGCACCCGGTGAACCTTGCTTATGAAGCGGCTACAGCGGATCTGAATGATGTGAATATGATTGACCCATTCCATTTGGAAGCGTATGGGGAAACAACCGTAAATTACAATCGAGATATTGAAATCTTTCCGGTAGTGAATGCAATGTTTGAATTGATTAACGGGAAGAGTCCATATAAATCTCCTACAGACATGGGGGTTAATATGGCAGGAAATTGTATCGTGGATGATGAAGCTTGTTGTGAGGCATCTGAGCAGGAGATTATTCGCAGATATTATAAGTGCTTATGTGATAAGAAACGTCATGGAGAATCCAAGGATGATCAGTACAAACTGGAACTGTTGATGAAACAGGCCGGCATAAGTATTGAAGATCGTAATGGTGCCAAAGAGGCAATGGAGATTGAAGAACAGACCGGAAATCCGGGATTTGCAATTCAGTTAGAAGACGGAACAATTGTAACCGGAAAGACTAGTGATTTGCTTGGGGCAGCATCCGCAGCGTTACTGAATGCATTGAAGTATCTTGGAAAGATTGATGATGAAATAAAATTAATTTCACCGGAAGCTATTGAGCCGATTCAGACATTAAAAACTAATTATTTGGGAAGTCAGAATCCAAGACTTCATACGGATGAAATTTTGATTGCATTATCTGTTTCTGCATCAGGAAGTGAAACTGCAAAACTTGCAATGGAACAGTTAAAGAAATTGAATGGGTGTGAAGGTCATTCTACAGTATTATTGTCTTCAGTAGATGAACAGGTATTGAAGAAACTTGGCGTACGTCTGACCTGCGAACCAAAATATGAAGAAACAGGAAGAAAGTATCATAAAAATTAGGAATCATTGCCTGGAAAGGAAACGGATAGGGAATGAATAAATTTAAAGGTTATCTGATTTGTACAGATTGCGATGGGACATTAACCTATGAGCCGGGAAAGGTATCGGAGGAGAATGCAAAAGCAATTCGGCATTTTCAGGAAGAAGGAGGGAAATTCACTCTGGCTACCGGAAGATTTCCGGGACATGCCCATGAGTTTGGCGAACAGATCCAGGTGAATGCACCGATTGTTGCATTAAACGGTACAGTGCTTTATGATCTGGAAAGGGAAGCTGTTTTACATGAGTGGACAGGGGAAAAAGAAAACTATATTTCTTTGTTTCGTTACATTGTGGAGCATTATCCGGACGTGTGGGAATGTTGGATTAATTATACAGATCGGGACAGTGTGTCTTTGAAGCCGGGAGACATTCAGGGAAAAGAAAATGCAGTGGAAGAAGTATTCCAGGAACTTCCGAATGAACTATACAAGGCATTATCTTTTCAGAAGGCAGAGATTACAACGAGATTACAAAAAGATTTGAAAGAAAAATTCGGGCATCTGTTTCGTTTTGATACCAGTTGGCCGGAAGGTTTAGAAATTCAGCCGATTGACAGTGGTAAAGGAATTGCTGTACAGTATATGAAAGAGCAGTTTTATCAGGATATCCATACGACTATTGGTGTGGGGGATAATGAAAATGATTTGAATCTGTTAGAGGCAGCTGACATTGGATATGCAGTAGCCAATGCGCTAGACTCTGTTAAGGCAGTGGCTGATCGGATTACAGTTTCTAATCAGGAACATGCTCTTGCAAAAATAATTGAAGATTTAGAAAAAGAAATTGAGAAAAGGTAAGGTGCGAAGAAATGGAAGATAAGAAACAACAGAATAAATTGGTAATCATAGGTGTTTCAGTTGTAACCGTTATTTTGATTGTGGTATTAATCGTTGCATTAAAGTCAAAGAACAATGATACAACTGCTCCTGCGACAGCAGCACAGGGACAGAATGCCGGAGAAGTACAAACTTTGGAAAATGGTGAAACGGTATTGACAAAGGCACCGGAAAAGAAAGTGGAATTGGCTACAACACTGAATAAAAAAGGAGAAGTGATTACAGACAAGGATGGAAATCCGGTGAAGGTTCCGGTAACAGAAGAAGATGTCTGGGAAAACATTTCTGTTTATGAAGAAACAAAGGGAGAAATTTACATTACTGATAAAAAAGGAGAGTATGTTACAAACAAAAAAGGGGAAAAGGTAACGGAATCCTATGATGGTGAAGCAGATGGATGGTCACCACTTGTTCCTGCCGGAGAGGTTGATGGACAGTAATATTCTCTGAAATAGGAGAAAAAACAACAAAATAACAAAAAATATTTAGAGACTGGTTTACACTAGTCTCTTTTTTGTGTATAATAATATTTTGACTGATACTGTAAAAATAAGAGTCAGAAAGGATACGGCATTGAAACAACAAGAATTTATTTTTAAGATTTCAGAATTGGCAGAACTTGCAAAGAATGAGGGTGGTCAGTTAACCGCAGAACAGGTTCAGGACTTTTTTAAGGAAGAAACATTGACTGCAAAACAGCAGGAATCAATCTTCGCTAAATTAGCTGAACGAGAAGTAATAGTAGCGGGTGCTGAGAACGCTGTAGCTCAGGAAGACTATGATGAGTTTGCCGAGGATGAGGAACAGAATGATGTGGATCTGGACGATGAAGCAATGGAGGCTGAAATGTCATTGGAAGATATGGACGAAGATATCGACCTGGATGAAGAGATTTCTCTGGATAGTGACATTGACTTAGACGCTGAAGTGGATTTGGTCACGGAACCAACAGCGGAACAGATTGCATCAGTTGAAGAAGATGAAGCTGACTTGCTGGATTCTACAGACGATGATTTTGAAGAAGATGAAGAAGATTCTGCAGAATTGGATGCAGTTGAATTGTTAGAAGGGGTAGGAACAGAAGATCCGGTTCGTATGTATTTGAAAGAAATCGGTACGGTACCTTTATTAACAGCGGAAGAAGAAGTAGAGCTTGCCAGAAGAAAGACGGAAGGCGATATCTACGCAAAAGAAAAATTAATTGAAGCAAACCTTCGTTTGGTAGTTAGTATTGCTAAGAGATATACCGGACGTGGAATGAGTTTCCTTGATTTGGTTCAGGAAGGAAATCTTGGATTAATTAAGGGTGTTGAAAAGTTTGATTATACAAAAGGATATAAATTAAGTACTTATGCAACATGGTGGATTCGTCAGTCTGTTACAAGAGCTTTGGCAGACCATGCGAGAACAATCCGTGTGCCGGTACATATGGTTGAAACCATTAACAGAATGTCTAAGATGCAGCGTAAGCTGACATTGGAACTCGGTTATGAGCCATCCAGCAAGGAATTGGCAGCAGCTTTGGATATGACAGAAGAAAAAGTTCTGGAAATTATGCAGATTGCCAGAGAACCGGCATCTCTTGAAACACCAATCGGTGAAGAAGATGATTCTAATCTGGGAGATTTCGTGGCAGATAACAATACAGTGACTCCGGAAGCAAACATTGAATCGGTAATGCTTCGTGATCACATTGACGTATTATTACAGGATTTGAAGGATCGTGAAAGAGAAGTTATTATTCTTCGATTCGGTTTAAGAGATGGACATCCTAGAACATTGGAAGAAGTTGGAAAAATTTTCAATGTTACAAGAGAACGTATCAGACAGATTGAAGCGAAGGCACTTCGAAAACTTCGCAATCCGGTCAGAAGTAAAAAAATCAAAGATTTTTTAAATAATTAAAGGTTGAAAAAATACAAGGGCAAAGAGGTTTGCAGCCTCTTTGCTCTTTTTTTTGAAAATAATTGAGAAAAAGTGTGATATTATACCTTTCTCAATCGTATTTATTGTATAATGCATTATAAAAAGATGAAAAGCTGAAAAACAGGAGACACAATGGACAGAAAGAATTACACAGAAATTGTGGAACGGTATTCTAATAATTTATATAAAATTGCAATCAGTTATTGCAAAAACAGGTATGATGCGGAAGATATTCTGCAAACGGTATTTGTGAAATTACTCCAGGCGGATGAAGGGTTCGAAAGTGATGAACACCTTAAGCGTTGGTTGATTCGAGTGACCGTGAATTGCTGCAAGGATTTTTGCTCCTCATTTTGGAAAAGAAGAACTATGGGAATGGATGAAGCAAGAAATGAAGGAGAGTGGAATTTCCCAACATCTGAGCAAAGTACATTGTATGAGCAGGTGATGAGACTTCCACAAAAATATCGTTTGGTAATACATCTGTATTATTATGAAGAATATACTGTAAAAGAAATTGCCGAGATTTTAGGAATAAAGGAAACAACCGTCCAGACGCAGTTGATGAGAGGGCGTAAAAAATTGGAATCAGAATTAAAGGAGGCACAATATGAGTGGTAAAGAATTATATCAAAAAACGTTTGATGAGATTAATCTGTCAGATCGTGCTTTGGCAAAATTGATGTTGTTAAATGCGGGTGTGGTTCCGGCACGAAAAAGTGAATTCCTTCTATATCGAGTGTTTAAGGCTTTTGTAGGATTTGTGGGATTTTTGATTGCCAGTGGAACGATTTTCAGAATTCCGACAATCTAGAAAAAATCATTTATTGCATAATAATGCACAAACGTTTATACTAGAGATTGTGTGAGTGAAAGGATGGATTTAGCGAATGAACGAAGAAATAAATTTACAGGGGGATTATAATGAAAGTGCTGTTGAACAGGAAGCACCGAAGTTATTGAGTAAGAAAGAATTAAAGAAGATGAAAAAGCAACAGGAAAAAGAAGAGTTTTCTTGGAAAAAAGAGATTATAAGCTGGATTAAGATTATTGTATTTGCAATTGCAATGGCTCTATTTATTAATGAATTTATTATAATTAATGCAAATGTCCCTTCGGGCTCTATGGAAAATACAATTATTCCGGGAGATCGTATGGTGGGACTGAGAGTGTCTTATTGGTTTAATTCACCAAAGCGTGGAGATATTGTGATTTTCAATAATCCGGAATACGTGGAAGGGGATAGTCCGGAAGACAGCAAATTCTACGTAAAACGTGCTATTGGTTTGCCAGGTGAAAAGGTAAAAATCAAGGATGCAAAGGTTTATATTAATGATTCGAAAGAACCTTTAGAGGAAGGATACTTGAAGGAAGAATGGTATAAAAATGCCGGTTATGATACGGGAATGGATTATAACAATGGAGAATTATTCTTCTATGTTCCGAAAAAAGGAGATAAGGTTACTGTTAAGGATGGAGTGAAAACTCTGAATGGAAATGTCATTGTATTGAAGAATACTTATATGAAATGTTCAGATGGAACAGATATCAATAAAAAAATCAAGACGGATGTTACCGGAGAACAGACATTGGAAGATGGTACTTATGTAGTGAAAAAAGATTGTTATTTTATGATGGGTGATAATCGAAATGATTCCTGGGATTGCCGTTATTGGCCGGGAACAAATTATGTCAGCGATGAAGATGTGTTGGCAAAAGCTGTAGTAGGATATCTTCCATGGAGAGGTTTTTATAGCCATCCGAGTTATGAATAAGGTGTGAGATAAAGAAAAAACTAAGGTTTTAGGCCTTAGTTTTTTCTTTTGTGTATTCTTCAATTAATTCTTGTAATTTTTTTGAATAAGGTAAATCTTTAAATTGTTCTTTTTCGTGGAGAAAAGCAATGTCTTTAATATTAAAATCTGTATAGACCTCGTTGATTAGTTTTTGAGTTGATTTGTCTATTTTAAATAGATATAGTTTACCAAACTTGTCATTTATGAAGCTATTGTCTTCAGGTATGTTGTCACTAAAAAATCCTTGCATTTGTTTTGGAAAGCGGTTTGATGTTGAACTTACCTCCAGTAGATGAATTCCGGTTTTTTTGGATACACCCATTTGACCTGCACGGTAGTAGCCGACGATATGACTGGATTTGTAAATGCTAGAATTTGATTTTGGAATTTCAATTCGGCCAAAATCATACTTCCACTCCGTCTCGCGCCATTTATACATATTTGCAGGTGGAATGTTATGCCCACAAACTTGGATAAATTCAAAGTTTTGTGAGATTGAAACTAATCCAACTCGTAATTCATCCTTTTGGTGGATGTGGAGCCAATCACCTTGTATCCAAGCTTCTTTATTTTTGCGAATCCAATGCTTTTCGTAGATTAAGTTTACGACAATATAAATTGAAGTAAAAGAAACAGAAAAAATGAGAAGGTTTGCAATTGTCTGTAAAAAGATCTGTAGCACAGGCTCTTTAATCATACTAAACATGAAAATATCGACAAAGTTAAATGCTATTAAAAAATATATTTCTATGAAAAGCAGAAAAATAACACTCGTCCAAGTGTATACATTGGAATGTTGTAATCTTGAAAAAAATTTATCCATTATTTTGTTCCTCCTCTTTGAGAAATAATTTGATAAAGAGATTGATGAGTAACACTATTACTTGCAATCACTGACGTAGGAGAAGCAAATTGAATAGGAGCTCCGTTGTAATCTGTTATCTTTCCGCCTGCTTCTTCTAAGATTAGTGATCCGGCTGCAATATCCCAAGGCTTTAAAACTTTTTCAAAATAGCCATCGATTCTTCCCGCAGCGATATAACACAAATCGAGAGCGGAAGAACAGATTCGCCGTATATCGACACAATGACGAAAAATTTCCTTTACCAATTCAAAATTTTCTTCAGTATATTCTTTTTTCGTGGAACCTGCACCAAATTCGATTAAACTATCTTTTAATTGCCTAGAACTTACAAAAAGCTGTTTGGAATGATTGAGCCATGCACCTTTTCCTTTTTCTGCAGTAAAAAGTTCATTTGTAAATGGATTAAAGATTATTCCATAAACAATTTCTCCGTTCAAATAATGAGCTAATGAAACAGAACTAAGATTATAACCATAGATTAAATTAGTTGTTCCATCAATAGGATCTAAAATCCAGCAGTTGTCCTGTAGGCTGCCGGCTTCCTCCTCAGAAAAGAAACAAACTTCTGGAGCAAGAATCTTTAACTCCTTCTTAAGATATGTACTGATAGAAAGATCAATGTTTGTAACGTAATCATTAGGAGCTTTTGTATCAATTACCATCGATGTTTGGTCGATAATGTCTTTGGTTTTTAAAACGAGTTCCTCAATTTTTTTATAATCCATATTGTTCTCCTTTTTGATTTATAATTCATAATAATCAAGTTCTTCCAAAACCTGAAAATTCAATTTGTTATATAGTTGATATGCAGGAAGATTTTCTTTCGTCACATGCAGGATGACTGTTTCGTATTTTTCGAAAATATCAGAGAGGACAGCAGAGAGAAATTGTGTGCCGTATCCCTGTCTTCGAAATTTTTCGTAAACTTCCACATCGTGAATGCAAACGGTTGTGTTGGAAATGGAAAATGACAGTTCGCCAATTTCAATGTCAGATAGTATTCCGATTACATGAATGCAGTCATCTTCTTTGGAAACATCCAGTTCCATTTTTGACGAAATCGGGTGGAAGCTGTTTCGTAGCAATGCCATGCTGCATTCCCGACAACCATAGGAAAAACCTATGCGCTCCAAAAAACTTTTTCCACCTTTATTTTCTGGAATCAAAGAAATTGTATATGTATGTTCCGGAAAATCCTGTACCATATGGAAGAATAATTGAGAACCGAGATGGTTCCTTCGATATTCTGGAAGGACAAGTAGACAAAATTCCATATTATAGGAATCGATTACATAAGGGCAAAGAAATCCGACTACAGTTTCTTTGTAAAGGGCAATATATGCACAAGGTGTGGAAGAAAAATCGTGATAATCTTCATCAATAAAAAAATGATGGGATAAGTCATCCACTTTATTACAGATTTGATTGATTTCTTCAAATGTTTTAATTAATTCCTTGCTTTTGCAAAAGCAACGCTGGTAACTAATAGAATTATTCATATATATCTCCTGTTTGACTCTCATCTTATAATTATAACAAAGCAGGGAAGAGATGTGAATCAATTTTAGTTAAATTATTGTTTTGTAAAGAAAATATATATGTGTCTAAAAATATTGAAAATAGAGAAGAGAAATGGTAAAATAATA
>JAILRZ010000127.1 GCA_024697845.1 Eubacterium sp.
CTGAACTATCACCCAAAATAATAGCTAATCTAAATAAACTTTCTTCTCTCATCTATCTTCCTCTCTTGTACACTCACTCAACACTGTTATATTTTACTTTTTCTTCCCATACTCCGTCTCTTCCGCCACCATTCCCAAAGGTTGTTCCTGTCCATCAAAATAACTAACAATTTTATGAACATTTTCTTCCATATCATTATTATCCGTCCACAATTCACACTGTGTCATTACAGTTTGAACAGCATCATCCATTCCTTCTGGTGGATATTTATGTTTCCTCAGAAGTCTTTTAATCATCATCCGCATTTTAGCTCTTGCAGATTCTCTTTTTTGCCAATCAATTGTTCTGTTCTTTCGAAGAGTATCTGCCAATTCTTTTGTAATTGCAATCAATTCCTCATTCTCATAAAAATCTTTTATTGCCTGCGGTTTTGTTAACGCATCATAGAAAGCCAACTCATCTGCTGTAAGTCCTAGTTCTTGTCCCTCTTCATGAGCTGCTGCAATTTGTTTTGCGAGATTTAATAATTCTTCAATTACTTGCTCATTCGTCAACATACCATTCAAATAACGATTCATTACGCCTTGGATAATCTCACTAAACTTTTCTGCTTTTACCACATTTGTATGCCTATAGATTTGAACCTGCTCAGCAATCAATTTTTTCAATAATTCTACTGCAAGATTCTTTTCTTTCATCTTCGCTACTTCAGCTAAAAACTTTGGATCAAAGATTGAGAATCCCTCTGAAATGTCTGAGAAAAGATTAATAACTCCATCGCTTTTAACACTCTGTTTTAACAGTTCATTAATTCTAGCATTCATTTCTGGAAGAGAGATTTTATTGTTTTCACCCTTGTTCATTAATCTCATCACTAATACTCTGATAGATTCAAAAAATGCTGCTTCCAGTCTTAATTCTTCTTCTACCATTGAAGAACAAAGCGATAATGCCTGTTTCAAAAGCAATGCTTCCTTAATAAAATCCTCTTTTTCTCGTTCTTTCATTGGTGACATAATAAAATTCAATCCACCACTAATTGCTTTTGAACGCTGAAAATCAGTTCCCTTTACGAAATCTGAATAATCAAATCCATAAAACAAATCACGACACACTGAAAGTTTTTCTAAAAATTTAGGATATGCAACTTTCGCAACATCAGTATCTCCATAATTCTTTCTATCACGAGTCGTATAATCATTCATTGCTTCTTTCAATGCGGAAGCAATACCAATATAATCAACAACAAGTCCTCCCTCTTTATCCTTGAAAACTCGATTGACACGAGCAATTGCCTGCATCAGATTATAACCCTTCATTGGCTTATAAACATACATCGTAGCAAGAGATGGTACATCAAAACCAGTCAACCACATATCAACTACTATCGCTATTTTCAATGGACTATCATTATCTTTGAACTCTTTTGCTAATTCATCCCTATGACGTTTATTACCAATAATCTTCCGCCAATCTTCCGGATCTTTATTGCTCTCTGTCATAACAACTGCGACTTTTTCCGTCCAATCCGGTCTTAATTCTAATATGCGATGATATATTTTCAGTGCAATAGGTCTTGAATAAGCTACAATCATTGCTTTTCCAGTCAATAAATTTTCTCTATTATTTTCATAATGGTTTAGGATATCCTGTACAAGAGAATCTATTGTTTCATCATGTCCTAAAATTGCTTCCATCTGACCTAATTGCTTTTTACTTTTTTGAATCACTTCAGTGTCGGCATTTTCTGCCATAAGATCATATTCCGCATCAATCAATTTCAAAGTTGCCTCGTCAAGTTTCAATTTCATAACACGGCTTTCATAGTAAACCGGTCTTGTGGCATTATCCTCAACCGCCTGTGTCATATCATAAACATCAATATAATCACCAAATACTTCTCGTGTACTTCTGTCTTTCATAGAAATCGGTGTTCCTGTAAAACCTATGTAAGTAGCATTTGGAAGACTATTCCTAATCACTCTGGCTGTACCAATTTTAATCTTTCCTGACTCAACATCCACCTTTTCCTTTAATCCATATTGTCCACGATGTGCTTCATCTGCCATTACAATAATATTACGCCTTTGTGATAACGCTTCTTCTGATTCTTCAAACTTCTGCATTGTTGTAAAAATGATGCCATTTGCCTGTCTTCCATTCAACAATGTTTTCAAATGTTCTCTACTCTCTGCATGTAATGGCACTTGTCTCAAAAAATCTTTGCATTTGGCAAACTGTCCATACAACTGATTGTCCAAATCATTTCTGTCTGTAAGAACTACAATCGTTGGACTGTCCAATGCTTCCTGAAGTAAATGAGCATAGAATACCATAGAAAGTGATTTTCCACTTCCCTGTGTATGCCAAAACACGCCACCTTTTCCATCAGTTTGTGTTGCCCTTTTTGTAGATTCAATAGCCTTTCTTACCGCAAAATATTGATGATAACCAGCAAGTATTTTAAATTTATTGATTCCCTCGTTAGAAAAACAAATAAAATTTTTTATGATATCTAGTAAACGTTCTCTTTGGAAAACTCCCTCAAAAAAGGTATCAAACTGAGCATACTGCGTATTTTCATAATTTCCATCGGTCGTTTTCCACTCCATGTATCTATCTTCTCCAGAAGTAATTGTCCCTGCTTTTGAAGTCAACTGATCACTCATAACACAAATACAGTTGTAAATGAACATTGACGGGATTTCCTGCATATAATTACGAATCTGTAAATAAGCTTCTGATGCGTCAGTTTCCTCTCTAGAAGGCGATTTTAATTCCACTAAGACTAATGGCAAACCATTAATAAACAACAAGATATCCGGTCTCTTCTTACTATTCTCTATAAAAGTCCATTGGTTTGCCACTATGAAAGAATTGTTATTCATATTCTGATAATCTATTAAGTAAACAATACCTGAACGCTCTTCTCCATTAACAAAATAGCAAACTTCAACACCATGCTGTACATAATCCATAAATACAGCATTTTTCTGCACAAGTTCGCCATTTTCATAATTCTTTATTTTATGTATCGCTTCCTGAATTGCATCATTAGGCATTGTAGGATTTAGGCGCTGCAAAGCATCAACTAATTCTTCTTCGTATAAAGGCGAGTAGAAATCCCGCTCTAAATCAGGAGCATACAAATGACGATACCCCATGTTTTGAAATAATTCTATTATTGAATTTTCGTAATCTTCTTCGGTGTAAAATGGTGCCATAATATTTCCCCTTTTAATTATTTTTCGAATGCACACTTAGAAAAATGTCCATTACTTTATTTGCCAATTGCTTTGCTTCATCCTGTGGATAATTATGTTCTTTCATCAACTTACTTAGCTCAATACGAATTCGGCTAAGAACACTATTTCTTTTTGTCCAATCAACCTGCTCATTATTACCAAAAATTTCTATAATTTATCTTATCATTTAACTCGATTTTTTCATCTATAATATTCAAAATACTAGATACTCTTTTTTGAACAGTTATTTCTGGTAACTTTATTATCAAATCCTCAATATCAGAAGGTTTAATAGATGGATATGCCGATACACTTTGTTCTGCTATTGCGTGTAAATGTGCTACTATATATTTCTCCGAAAGAAAATAGTAAACATAATCAGCATCCGCCACTCTTTTATCTACTTCAAGTACTGTGAACCCTGTAGAGACTAAAAAATTAGAAGGCTTTCTCTTTATAATCCCAAAATGCTCCTGATTGGGACGAACAGTAGAATAAATTATATTATCTATTTCAACCTTTCTTTTTGCTCTACTTGGCAATTTATCTTTTTGCATATCTATATACTGAATACTATCAATTTTGTTTTTTGTAATATTTCCCGTATCTAAGTAGTTTACATATTGCCAATCATCTTTTTTTGAATATGAATAAATATTCGTTTTACAAAAATCCCCTAACCTTCTTTTCTTTATTTCACTCATGCTATTATATCTCCCTAAACCACAAACATTCTACTCTTGTTCACTTTCAACCTCTTCCTCATATATATTCTCAATCATATATATTTCTTCCATAAAACACGTTACCTCTATTGTTACCTGCAAATCCTGTGTTATGGATGAATTATTAGACAATATGTAAATCATCCTTATATTGGCTTCAACCAGAAATAATTCTTTATTATCTTCAATCTCCATTTCTGAAATATCTCCAATATAAAGAGGTATTATATCCGTAAGTTTCATTAATTCATTTTCTTGACTGAACTCATATGGATATTCTCGCAATTTTTCATTAAAATCTTTTGTTTTTATCCACTCAGAAATACCATAACTTTCTTCATTGGGTATATAGGCATACTCATCAATTTCTTTCGCCCACACCGCAAGCTGCTTTTTTACTTCCTCTTCATCATGGCAAATAGTAATAACAGCATTAGGATTTAATTCTTTAAATTCCATTTCTAATTTTTCTTTAAATCCATTATCTTTTGTATCAAAAATAACACTTGCTGTTGGATGTAATTGAACAAATTCCAAAATACTTTCCTAAAGCAACACATCTTTAAATCCTTTATCAAAATATTTATCTTTCCCACCAAATGGTGCCTCTTTTTTAAACGCCCTTTCAACTATCCTTTGAAATCGACCATTCGTAGGGAGCTGCAATTCAATAACTTTATTTATATCCGACGACAAACCTCTTTTATATTCATCAACTTTTTCATTAATATATGTAGCATAATCAGAAAAATTATTTTCATTAATAGAATACTCTGGGAAAATCCATTTTAATACATGTTTCTTTTGCTCTTCTAACTTCCTATTATGAGCATCAACTATTTGTTTTTTCATCTCTCTCCATACAACATTTGGAATAGATATAGTCACTCTCTCGTAAATATCAAATTGATTAATAATTCCAATGACATTTTCATATGTTCTATTAAAAGAGAATGTAGTAAAATCTGCTCTTTGATTATACGTTTGATATAAAACATTTGTATCAAAAATCAAAAAATATTCTTAATCATTTGATTTCATATCCTATTGCCCCCAACTTTTTTCTAATCTCTTCCTCAAGTTCATGTGACTTGCTAAACATATCTGACAATTCTGACGTTAACCTTTTCATCTTTTCTTCAAACGGTTCTCCGTCATCCTCTTGTTCTTCTATTCCTACATATCTTCCCAGTGTCAGAATATAATCCTGCTTTTTAATCTCTTCCAAATCTACTGCCGCACAATACCCCTTTACATCTTCTAGCGTACCATTTTGGAACTGTTCAAAAGTATCTGCAAGTTTTTTAATATCTTCTTCATCAAAATCTCTATGCTTTCTGTCAACCATATGCCCCATCTTACGAGCATCAATAAACAGAGTTTTTCCTTGCTGTTTTTTCCCTTTTGTAATAAACCATAGTGTAACTGGAATTGTAACACTATAAAAAAGCTGTGTAGGCATTGCTACAATTCCTTCAACTAAATCCGCTTCTATTATTTTCTTGCGAATTTCACCTTCTCCACTGGTTTGTGTTGATAGAGCTCCATTTGCCAGAACTAAACCTATTTTCCCATTTGGAGCAAGGTGATGAATCATATGCTGAATCCAAGCATAGTTTGCATTGCCTGCCGGTGGCAAACCATATTTCCATCTTGCATCATCCATCAGTTTATCCTGTCCCCAGTTTGACAAATTAAATGGAGGGTTTGCCATAATAAAATCTGCCTTTAATGTTGGGTGCAAATCATTAAAAAAGGTGTCTGCCTGATGCGGTCCCAAATTTGCATCAATTCCTCTAATTGCCAAATTCATCTTTGCCATTTTCCATGTATCAGCATTGGATTCCTGGCCATATACAGAAACCGAACCTCGTCTTCCATTATGTTCTTTGATAAATTCTGCGCTTTGTACAAACATTCCACCAGAACCACAGCATGGATCATATACACGAGAATTTTCAAATGGCTTTAATATCGCAACAATAGTTTTTACAACACTTGATGGTGTATAAAATTCACCACCCTTAACACCTTCATATGCCGCAAACTTCTGAATACAATATTCATAAGTTCTACCTAAAAGATCCTTGCTCTCTTCTATATCATCCATGTGAATCTCATTGGTAAATAAATCTACTACATCTCCCAACACTCTTTTATCAAGATCCGGACTAGCATAGTTTTTTGGTAATACATTTTTCAAAGAGCTATTATCTCTTTCAATAGCTCTCATCGCATTATCAATTACAGAACCAATCTCCTGTGTATGGGCTGCTGATGCAATTGTACTCCATCTCGCTTCTTCTGGAACAAAGAAAATATTTTCCATCGTATATGCATCAATATCATCCTCAAATCCATCGCCTTCCTCGACTAATTGTTGATACCTTTTCTCGAAAGCGCTTGATATATAGCGAAGAAAAATTAATCCTACAATTACCTTTCTATATTCTGCCGCTGGAATATGCCCCCATAAAACACATGCTGCTTCCCATATTTTATCCTCAAATCCTATATTTGCATTATTCTTTGCCATCTTTCTAGTCCTCTCTTTTATTCTCGATTTATTTCAACAATATCATCTAATCCACAATTTAATATTAATGCAATTCGTGCCAATACATCTAATGACACAAATTGATTATTATTCATTTTTGTAAATGTACTTGCTGCTATGCCTGTTTTCTTTCTCAAATCAACCTTCGAAATACCTCTATCAATTAGTAATTTCCACAATGGTTTATAACTAACTTCCACCATATTTTTTTCCATAAAATTTTCTCCATGTATTCAAAATTATCCGCACATATCTTTAATTGATATTCTATCATTCAAGCTTCACCATTTCAATCATTTTTTCGATATCTCGAAAAAGCAAAAAAGATCCCTTCCACTACGCACTAATACTACGTAATTTGAAAGACATCTTTTATGATTCTTATTATAACTATATTCAATTGTTTTGTCGCTCACTGACAAGGTAAAAAAGTTGCCTTTGTAGTGATTTTTAATTACCCTTTCAGTTATACAACATCTAACTAGTCAAGATTTCTTAATCCTGAAACACCTATTGCTACCGTGGATGCATTATGAACAAACGCTGATGTCGTAGGTGTAATTACACCTAACACTCCCAAACCAATAAGTGATCCGTTTATACCTACTATGGCACGATAATTATTTTTTATCTTCTTCATCATCTTCGCACTTAATCTTCTAAGTTTAACCAATTCCTGTAAGTCGTCTGCCATAATAGTTATATCAGCGATTTCTCTCGC
>JAILRZ010000116.1 GCA_024697845.1 Eubacterium sp.
AGAATCTGCGAAGGAATAAAAAATTTATAATTAAGTGTTGACAGAAATAAATATTAGTGATATTATACCTACTATCCCGATAGGAAATATATGAGATAAGGAGAGAACAAAGATGAATTTCAGAAAAAATGCGATTTACAAGAATATGTGTTGTATGTGTTGTGCTATGTATCAGTGTTGTTACATGGCTTGTTGTCGTGTGGAAAATTTCATTCAAAGCTTCTTGTCCCGGACAGCGTATGCGCGGGGGTATCAATAAGTCCTGAAAGGATAATAATGGATTAAGAGTTAAGGAGCTTTCGTTATGGAAGCTCTTCTTTTTTTGAAAGGATTTGGTCATATGAAAGATATCATAAATGCTTCAATCGTTATTCACTTTCACTATGTACCTGAAAAATTCTGTTGTAGCATCCGATGTTGATGGAACAGAAAAAATGAGGAACAGAAAGAATAAATTGGAGGAAAAAACAATGAGAAAATTTACAAAGAAAGCATTGGCGGCTACATTGTCCGCAGTATTAATTTCAACTGGTTTTATTAATTATAGAACAGTAAAGGCAGGGGAGGAAGCATTGACTGCAAAGGCAGCGGTGACTTATCCTTGGACCCCTGTTGAAGGAGGAACTACAGGAGATTACATTGCTGATTCCTATAAAGGAGTTGGAACAAATCATGTATTTGAATCGATAACACAGGAACGGTTATTAGATATTCTTGCAAGTGAAGGAAATTATTATATTCTGTTTGGTGGTCCGGAACACAGCACTACTCAATCGGTACTCGCAACAATTAATGAGCAGGCTAAAGCAGACGGTATCACAAAGATTTATCATTTTGATCCTTATATTGATGGATATCAGATTGATATTACAGATAAGAACACTGTATTTAAAGGCAATGGAAAATATGTATCTGAATTGTGGGATCGAATTCAGGCATATCTTCCGGAAAGTGAAATTATCCAGAACTTTAGAGGAGAAGATACATTATTATTTGCTTATGAAAATAAGGGTGGTGTAAAGAAGATTCAAGCTTCTTTCTCTGTAGTTTCTGCAAAGAAGAACGCAGCAGGAGACTCAGCAAAGGAAGAAATTGCAAAGGTATTCAGAGATAACGAAGGAAAAGTCGTTTCTGCATCTGTTCGTACAGATTTTGAATTCTTTAGCAGAAATTATAATGCATCCGCATCCTATATTGAGCAAAGACAGGATCGTTCTGCAAACAGATTAGGAACAGCGGTGGAACTCTTTACAAAAGAAGATCAGGAAGGTTTCCCACTTCATCAGGTAAACTTTAATGAATTGATTAATATTTTACAGTCCCCTGGACAGCATTATATTTTCTTTGGAACTTCATGGTGCCATAATACTCAGGCAATTATCGGTTCTGTTGCAAGAAAAGCGAAAGCAAACGGAATTCAGACCGTATATGTGTATGACACCACAATCGGAAACCAGTTAACTTTTGACGCGACAGATGTGAATAAAGTTGTGGGAACATCCAGCGCATTTAATTCAAGAAACAATGCCAATGTTAATGGAAATAACAATATCAGTTATCTCTATGGAGAATTAGCAAAGTTCTTAGGAGACTTCCAGACAGAAAACAACTCCAAACAGAACAACAGTATTTTATATTATCCAAATGGTGATTTATCCGGCACAGTTACATCTGCAAAACCTTGGGAGACCGTTGAAAATGGAATTACAAAAAATGCAATTCGTCTTCAGCTTCCATTCCTGATTGGTTTTAATAAAGATGAACAACCAAAGGTTAACAAACAGTGGCTTCATGCAAATAAAGCAGAAGGAAAAGAAGGAACTTATACAGAATATATGTTAGAACTTGCGTGGGTACTTGCCACAGATGAAGCAAAGACTTCAATTTCAAAATATGACGGACTTAGTGCAGTAGAATTTGCAGCAGATGCAGTGAAGGAACTTAGTACTGTATTAGGAGATAAAGAAATCGGCTATCAGCCACCGGTAAAAATACCGGAAACGGAAACAGCTACACAGGCACCTTCGAAAGAAGATTCTACTGCAAAGCCAGAGAATACTTCAAAGAAGGCACCTGTGAAAGAAGTAACAACTAAGAAAAAAGAAACAATTAAGAAAACAGAAGTTAAAAAAGCTTCCAAGAAAAAATCCGCGAAGAAGATTAATCTGACCGTGAAAAAGGTAAAAGGTGTATCCGGATATCAGGTACAGGTATGGAAGAGTAAGAACGGGAAAAAAGCGTTATATACAATTACGATTAAAAAGAACAGCGCAGGAATTCAATCAAAGAAATTTAAGAATCAGAAGAATTTGTTTGTAAAAGTTCGTGCTTACAAAAAAAGCGGAAAGAAATATACGTATGGTGCCTGGTCTTCATTCAAGGCAGTTAAGATTAAATAATAGAAGGAGATGATTTGGGTGAATGGATTTGATTGGCTATCGGTTGCTGCATTAGCAGTAGTGCTGGTACTGTTTGTCGCAATATATTATTTGAAAAACAAAATAGATTTTACCGTTTTAACATTAGGAACACTGGTTGCAGGTGTCATTGTAGGAGCTGTTTTCAGCGGACACACTACTTGGATTACACCGATTGGAAAAATATATGTCAGCGTATTGAATGCACTGGTAACGCCACTGATTATTGTGGCGATTATCAGTAGCATCACTTCCTTATCCAATACAGCGCAATTAAAGGGAATTGGACTTCGTTCTATTATCACTCTGTTGTCCACAACTTTGTTGTCAATTATTTTAGCATTGGGATTAGGATTGACATTTGGAATCGGAAGAAATTCTTATCTGTCATTAGACGGCGTTGATGCCAGTACTTTTCAGGCAAAAGTAACTTCTTTTTCTGAAGTTCTTGTTGGATTTTTCCCAAGAAATATTGTGTCTGATATTTCTGAAGAAAATACGATACCGGTTATTCTGTTTGCACTTTTAATTGCGGTATCTTACGTATTGGTAGCAAATAAGACACCGGAGAAAGTAAAGCCTTTTAAAGATTTCATTGAAGCGTTTAAGGAAATTATTTTCAAGGCACTTGGTTTTATTATTGGATTAACTCCATATGCGGTGCTTTCCTTAATTGCAACAAGCATTGGAAATGGACTTAGCAAATCAGGAATTATCTGGTCATTATTGGTATTACTAATTGTTTCATTTATTGCATTCATTATTGATATTTGGCTAATTAACGGCGTTTTAATCTCCGTGTTTGCAAAATTAAATCCAATAAAATTCTTTAAGAAGATTATTCCGGCACAGGTAATTGCCTTCTCGACACAGTCCAGTGCAGGAACATTGCCGGTGGCAACAGAAATTCTGACGGATAAAATTGGTGTTGATGGAAGTGCTACCAATGTAACAACTCCGTTGGGAACAACAATCGGAATGCCGGGTTGTGCAGGAATCTGGCCGGTTCTCCTGGCTGTTTATGGAATCAACGGGTTGCAGATTCAGTATGGATTCTATGATTATTTACTGTTGATTGTAGTAGCATTATTTGTTTCTTTGGGAACCGCCGGTGTACCGGGAACTGCTACAATCACGACTGCAAGTGTATTGACCGTGTTAGGGCTTCCATTAGAAATTATTGTATTAACAATTCCAATTTCAGCATTGGCAGATACCGGACGAACAGCAACCAATATTACCGGTGCGATTGTTTCCGCAACAATTGTTGGGCGACAGGAAAATAAATTAGATGATGAAATATTTGAAAAATCAGGAACCGTTCAAACCACAGAGAAAACGGTAACAGCGTAGAGGGGAGTGTTTCAAATGAGAAAAATAAATGCAATCATTAAAAAGACCATAGTTAGTTTTGCTTTGATTTCTTCCTTAATCATTACAGAACCAATCTATTTGAAAACGATACAGGCTGCTGAAATCGAAGACTGTGACTTAGACGGTTATGATGATCATACAGGGAATCCGGTTCCTTGGATTGGCTTCGACTCTACAAAGGGAGAAGCTATTCCAGGGGATTGGGATCATTCAACAACTTATAAAAGTGTTAAGGCTTATCAGGATGCTCACACAAAGAAGGAAGAACCAAAGCCGGCATCCGGCAGTTCTTCTACAAACACAAGCAGCAGTTCCGGAACAAAAAAAACTGCAAAGACAGGTAACAGTACCGGAAGTAAAACAGCTACATCAAATAGTGGTAGTAAAAACAGTGTTAAAAAGCAATCCACATTAGCCACAAAGAAAACCAGCCCTGTTAAAAAGAATGCTGTGAAAAAAGAGTCGGGAAAAGAAGAAAAGGAACAGGGTACCGAAGAAAAGGTTGAGGAGACCACAGAAGAAACGACTGAAAAGAAAGATTCCAAAAAGAAACATAAGAAGAAACACAAAAAAGCTGCTGAAGTGAAAAAAACAAAAGGTAGCAAATTACAGGATGATACGGAAGCTGTTGAAGTAGAAGAAGCAGACATTCTGGTTGGAACAATTAATATTGATGAAGCGGATGGAAGTATTATTCATGCAGGAAGTCATTTGATTGTTTCCGGTGCGGATTTTGAAGAAAACGTGGAAGGAATTGAAATTGAAATTCATTCCAAAAATCATATTCACTTAGGATATGTGAATACATTAGAGGATGGTAGTTTCGAATCTCAGGTATCGATTCCTGAAAATCTTCCGGAAGGAAGTCATGAAATTGTTCTGACATATCAGGGGCAGGTTATTGCTTCCAAAACTATTCAGGTAGGTGCAAAGGTAGCGGATACATTTTTATCTGCTTTAACCGTAGGATTTACCGGAGATAATCAAGGATTAATTCCGGGACTGCTATTATTGGCAGGATTATTTGTAGCAGGAATTATTACTCTAATCAGCGGAAAAATAGTAGAAAAAGCCAAATCCTAGTTGACAAGTAGGAGATGAAGTTTTATAATGCCTATTAAATATATAGGAATTATAAAAATAGTGAAGGAGAAGGCTATGAAAATTTCGAAAAAAAGCAGGTATGGAATTACCGCTTTGATTGATTTGGCAATGAATTCAAAAGATGGCCATGTTGCATTGAGTCATATTGCCGAACGTAACGGCATTTCATTGCAATATTTGGAGCAGGTTTTTGCCAGTCTCAGGAGAGTTGGAATGATTAAAAGTATTAAAGGGGCCCAGGGCGGATACCTGCTGAATAAGCCGACAAAAAACATCACTGTTGCTGAAATCATTGAGACTTTAGATGGAACATATCATATTGAAAGCGAAGAAGGAGCAGCTAATAGTGAAAATCCAGCCATTGCCATCACAATTCAAACAATAATTATTGATAAGGTTAACAGCAAAATGGACGAGATTCTTTTAAATATCACATTGGATGACCTTGTAAACGACTATAAAGCGAATAATGAATTTAACGAGCAAATGTATTATATTTAGGAAAATATTGTCTAGGAATCAATTGTTTTATGAGAGAACTTTAAAGATGATTTAAAGTTCTCTTTAAGTATAAATTATCAGTAGGAGTTTGATATGTCAGTTCAAAATAACAAGATTAATGCACGAATTCTGGAAGGTCAATTTGGGCTGGAAAAAGAAAGTCTTCGGGTAGATCAGGAAGGTTTTTTAGCACATACACCACATCCATTCGATGACATCAAGCAAATTGATCGTGATTTTTGCGAGAATCAGATTGAAATAATTACTGGAGTTCATGACAGCGTGAATGGGGTTTATGAAGAATTAAAAAGTTTACATCATTTGGCTATCAAGCGCCTATATTACCTGGAGTCCGGAAAGGAATATATTTGGAACTGTTCGAATCCACCTTACGTAAAGAATGATGAAGATATTCCAATTGCAAAATTCCATGGACCGCTAAAAGATAAGGAACTGTATCGAGAGTATCTTTCTCAAAAATATGGGAAAAAGAAAATGCTATACTCCGGAATTCATTTCAATTTTTCTTTTACAAAAGAATATTTGGAACAGGCATTTCAGGAAAGTAAAGAAAAAGATTTCAGAATCTTTAAGGATAACCTGTACCTGAATTTGGCACAGAACGTCGTCCGATTCGGATGGTTGATTGTGTACCTGACTGCAGCAAGTCCGTTGATGGACGGTTCTTTTTTGGATTATAAGGATTTGGGAAAAGATATTTTGAGTCCTTACGCTTCTGGAAGATGCAGTGAAATCGGTTATTGGAATGAATTTGTTCCAATTCTGGATTATTCAAATCTGGCGTCTTATGTAGATAGCATTCAGGAGTATGTGGATTTAGGACAATTAAAATCAGCAGGGGAGCTGTATTATCCGGTTCGCTTGAAACCTTTAGGGGTAAACACTGTAAATAATTTGAAAGAAAACGGTGTTAATCATATAGAACTGAGAAATATCGATTTGAACCCATTGGCAGATATTGGAATACAAAAAGAAGATATTTACTTTTTGCATTTGCTGCTTGTATATCTGAGTACATTAAAGTTTGACAGTATAGCAGATTTTGAACAGGTAATGTCCATAAAAAATATCAAAGAATCGGCTCGTTTTAATGACAAAGAAATCCGAATTGAAACGGGATGGGATCAAAGCGAAAACATTAGAAGATTAACTTTAAAAGTTCTTGGTCAGATGGAAGAATTTTTCAACCAATTTGATCGCAAGGATATCAAAAATATATTGTCATATCAGAAAAATAAAGTGGAAAATTCCCGGGAACGATATGTGAAAAGAATTATGAATGCTTTTGAAGAAGGGTATGTACTTCATGGTTTACATAGTTCAGAGGAGTATGCAAAACAAGTGTTAGCAGAATAATCTGTTTATAACAGAGAGTAAAGTAAAAGCAGGAATGAAAAATGTGTGAATTATTTGGTTACAGTGCGGAAAATGAATATGAAATCAATGACTACCTAAAGACATTTTTTAAGCGTAGCCCACAGCATCCCAATGGATGGGGGTTGGCGTGTATGGATGGGAATGAGGCGGTGATTGAAAAGGAGCCGATTCAGGCAACAAAAAGTAATTATCTCAAAGAGCGTCTGAAACATCCGGTTCTTTCGAAGAATGTATTCGGACATATCCGTTATGCAACGGTTGGAAACGAGGAGTATGGGAATTGCCATCCACTTAGCTGGAAGGATGCTTCCGGAAGACGATGGACGGTGATTCATAATGGTACAATTTTTGACTTCGATCCGTTATCCAGATATATCAGAGTACAGGAAGGAACAACAGACAGCGAAAGAGTTCTATTATATATTATTGATAAGATTAATCGAACAGAAGAAGATGATAAAAAATTAAGTGGAAGAGAACGATTCGAAATTTTAGAATGTATCATCGGAAATATGGCAAAAGGAAACAAATTGAATTTTATGATATATGACGGAGAATATATGTATGTTCATACCAATTATAAAAAATCGTTGTATTATCTGGAAAAAAACGGAGCTGTTTTCTTTGCCACAGAGCCATTGTCAGGTGAAGAATGGAAAACAGTCCCTTTTACCAGACTGTTGGCATACAAAAATGGAAAACTGATTTTTACGGGGAAAAAACATGGAAACGAATATTTTGACAGCGAAGAAAATATGCGATTTATTTTCCAAAATTTCTCGGAGTTATAGAGGTTATTCAAATGGTAAAAGAAGAAATTGTGAAACAGAAACTGTACGAAAAGTATATTGAACCAACGAAAAAGAAACGGGAACATTTTATTGGTGTGGAATTGGAAATGCCAATTGTGAATCTGAACAAAGCGGCAGTGGACTTTGCGCTGGTACACAGAATTACGAGAGAATTTATGGAGGAATTTCACTTCGAAGAACAGGGAATTGATGACGAGGGGAATATTTATGCTGCAGTTAATAACGAGAACGGAGATATTTTATCGTATGACTGTTCTTACAATAATCTCGAATTCTCTTTTGGAAAAACAAATAATCTGAATGACATTTTTTTTAGATTTAATTCCTATTATTCGTATATGAATAAGAAATTCAATGAGGAGCATCATACGTTAACCGGAATGGGAGTAAATCCTTATCGTATTTTTAATCGGATGGAACCTATTCCAAATGGAAGGTATCGAATGTTGCTTCATCACATTAACTCTTATAAGAATTATGATTTGCCTATGTATTTTCACAACTATCCGACTTATGGCCTTTTTTCCAGTGCATCACAGGTTCAGTTGGATGTGGATTATGATAAACTGATTGACACGTTGAACGTATTCTCAAAATTGGAGCCCATCAAAGCAATCCTTTTTTCGAATTCAGTGATTTTGGAGGAGCAGGAACATATTGCAGGAATTAGGGATATACTGTGGGAAAATAGTACTCATGGAATTAATCCGCATAATGTAGGGATGTTTGGGCATGATTTAGCATCTATTGATGACTTGATGAAGTACATTGAATCAACCAGTATGTACTGTGTTGAAAAAGAGGGGAAATATATCAACTTTCCACCGGTTAACGTGTTGGAATATTTTCGTCAGGAAAAAATCAAAGGAGAATTTTTCAATGGGACGAAGTATGAGAGCATTTGGTTTGTTCCGGAAATTGAAGATTTGAAATACCTTCGAACATTTAAATTTGAGGATTTGACCTTCCGTGGGACCATTGAATTTCGAAGTGTATGCTGTCAGCCGATTTCAGATGTGATGTCAGTAGCGGCATTTCATGTGGGGCTTATGGAAAAAATAGAAGAACTGAAAGATATTTTGGAGAAGGATTACTTTCTGTTTCACCAGGGGTATAATGCTTCAGAATTGCGGAAAATTTTCAATATGATGAAATGGCCGGAAAACTTTAAACAAGATCAGGTTTACCAATTGGTAAAACAGGTGGTTGATTTGGCTAAAGAAGGCCTGGAACAACGTGATTTAGGAGAAGTAAAATATTTGGAACCGCTTTATGGACGGATTAATAAGAAAACAAATCCTGCAAAATATATGCTGCAAAAACTGAAGGCGGGAGCGAAAATCGAAGAATTGATTAAAGAATATAGTATTTAAAAGGAGAACTGTATATGTCATACGATATTGAAACCCGATGTATTCACGGAGGGGAGAAGAAACAGGAAAATCCATACGGAGCATTATCTGTTCCCATTTTTCAAACAGCAACCTTTTCCCATCCGGGAATTGGAGAAACAACCGGACATAATTATACAAGAGAAAGCAATCCCACCAGAGATGAATTAGAACGAATTGTTTCATCCCTGGAAGGAGCATTGGATACAGTGGCCTGTTCCAGCGGGATGGCAGCAATTCGCCTTTGCATGGAATTGTTTGATTTGGGAGACCACATTATTTGTACAGATGATTTATACGGTGGCTCTGTTCGATTGTTTGACTCGGTAGGAAAGACTCACGGGTTGGAGTTTTCTTATGTGGATACATCTGACATTGAACAGGTAAAGGCTGCCATTAAACCAAACACAGCCGCCTTTTATATTGAAACTCCAAGCAATCCAACCATGAAGGTGACAGATTTAGAAGCAATCATCAAACTGGCAAAGGAGCATCATATTTATGTGGCTGTGGATAATACATTCCTGACACCTTATTTTCAAAACCCTTTGAAACTGGGGGCGGATGCGGTAATCCATAGTGGAACAAAGTATCTTGGGGGGCACAATGACACGTTGGCCGGATTTTTCTCCACAAATAATGAATATGTAGCAAATAAATTGCGTTTTCTTTATAAAACGACAGGAAGTAATTTATCACCTTTTGACAGTTTTCTTTTAATTCGCGGAATCAAGACGTTAGGCGTCCGCATGGAAAAATCTGCGGATAATGCCATTAAAATTGCAAAGTGGATGAAGCAGCAAAATAAAATTACCGATGTATATTATGTAGGACTTCCGGAGCATCCGGGATATGAAATTAACAAAAAGCAAGCAAGAGGTGCCGGCAGTATGATTTCCTTTAGAGTGGATCGACCGGAAACCGCAAGACAGATTTTAGAAAGAATTAAATTAATTGCTTTTGCCGAAAGTCTGGGAGGGGTAGAATCCCTGATGACATATCCAATGACACAGACTCATGCAGATGTTCCTGAAGAAATTCGGGAAAGATTGGGGATTACGGATACATTGCTTCGTATGTCTGTGGGAATTGAAAATGTAGAAGACTTGATTGCCGATTTAGACCAGGCAATTAACCAGGAATAAATAAAAAGAGGATAAGAAATGAGTTATGATTTTGACCGGGTGATTGACCGGAAAAATACAAACAGTTTAAAATATGATTTTGCCAAAGAGCGCGGAATGCGGGAAGATGCCCTTCCTTTATGGGTAGCTGATATGGATTTTCAGACGGCGCCGGAGATTATTGAAGCACTGCATCAGGAGGTGGACCATGGAATTTTTGGCTATACAGAAGGAAAAGATGCATATTTTGAAGCGGTAAAGCAATGGATGGAACAATCCCATCAATGGGAGGTGAAGCGAAACTGGCTGATTAAAACTCCGGGAATCGTATTTGCATTGGCAATGGCGGTGAAAGCTTATACGGAAAAAGGAGAAAGCGTGTTAATTCAACAGCCGGTTTACTACCCTTTTAGTGAAGTAATTGTGGATAACCAACGTAAATTAATCAATAATTCCTTAATAAACATCAACGGCCATTATGAAATTGACTTTGAGGATTTCGAAAAAAAGATTGTGGATAATGATGTGAAATTATTTCTTCTTTGCAATCCACACAATCCGGCAAGCAGGGTGTGGACGCGGGATGAATTACAAAAAATGGGAGAAATCTGCTTAAAGCATCAGGTGCTGATTGTCAGTGATGAAATCCATTCGGATTTTATTTATCCCGGTTATAAGCATACGGTGTTGGCTACGCTTTCAGAGGAACTTGCGGATATTACTATTACCTGTACAGCACCAAGTAAGACCTTCAATCTTGCAGGACTTCAAATTTCCAATATTTTTATTTCCAATCAAAAGCTCCGCAGAAAATTTCGAAAAGAAGTAGATGCGGCAGGATACAGCCAGGTGAATGTTATGGGACTGGTGGCCTGCCAGGTAGCTTATGAAAAAGGCCGTCCATGGCTGGAGGCTCTGAATCAATATTTGTTGGGAAATCTGAATTTCGTGAGAACTTTTCTGCAAGAACAGCTTCCGGAAATAAAATTGATTGAGCCGGAAGGAACATACTTGTTATGGCTGGATTTTAGGAAACTGAATCTATCCCCGGAAGAATTGGAAGATTTGATTGTGAACCAGGCAAAACTCTGGTTGGACAGCGGAGCAATCTTCGGTGAGGATGGAAACGGATATCAGAGAATCAATATTGCCTGTCCACGAGAAACGCTGAAGCAGGCACTTAATCAATTAAAAAATGCGATAGAACAAAGATGAAAAAGCAGACTTGCATGATGCAGGTCTGCTTTTTTGTTTGAACGACGGGGAAAATACAGATGATTCGTAGCGAAAATGTAGAATGCCTCAAAGTGCTAATAAAATCCAAGTCTGGTGTTCAGCATGCTACATCACATTCTTTGGGTTTACCTTGGAACCCCTGTAATTTATAATAGATACAAATAAAAATTAACATTACGGTAGTATGAAAGATTATATGTTATAAGAGGTGAACATGATAGCGCTATATTTATCCCTTATTGAGGAAAAAGGACAACAGAATAAGTTTGAACAGCTTTACTACAAATACAGGAATCTGATGTATTATATTGCGGAGGAAGTATTACATCATTCAAAGGATAGCGAAGATGCAGTACAGGAAGCTTTGATTCGCGTGGCAAAAAACATGGACAAAATCGGAGATGTGGAAAGCACCGCTACGAAAAATTTTCTTGGGATTATTGTAAAGAGAGAAGCAATGAAAATCTACGACAAACGAAAACGTCGGTCGGAGATTCCGGAAACGGATCTTTCTATGGAAGAAGATGGAAAGGAAACCCGTTTCTTTGATACTTATGCAGGAACTGCAAAAGAGACACCAATCAATGAGGTGGCAATGGCATTGGAGACCTTGCCTTATAAATATCAGTCTATCATGACATTAAAATATGTAATGGGGTATTCAGGAAAAGAAATTGCAGAAATTGTAGGACTATCGGAAACCAATGTACGCCAACAATTGTTTCAAGGAAGAAAGCTATTGGAAAAAATGTTGTAGCAATGGAAAAGGTTGAAAAATAGTGGAGGAAAAACAATGATAAGTGAGAAAACATTAGCAGAAGCATTGGCTCATAATAATCAAAAATTTATGGAACAGATGCCGCAGGTGAAGAACCCTCATGGATTTTCTGCTGGATTTGAAAAAAGGATGAAACCATACCTGAAAGCTCAGAAAAAATATGGGGGAAGAATTTGGATGGAACGTGTGGTTCGCTATTCTTCTGTTGCAGCAGCTGTGGTTCTATGTAGCGTATCAATCAACTTTATTTCCGCAAAGGTATTTGATGTCAGCATTTGGAAAATGATTACCGGACATAAATCCGGCTATACACAGATTGCCTTTGAAAAAGATTCAACTTCAAAAGAACAGATTCATTCTGAGCGGTACGAAATCGCAAAGATTCCGGAAGGATATGAAATCATAGAAAATGAATCCGGGGAAGAACGACATCAGGTATTGCTAAGATTGGACGAACAAGGTAGTATTACTTATATAGAAGGAAATATTACGGAGCAGGTTTTAATTGACATTGCATCAGAGAATCAGCATAAGGAATATGTGGGAGACAAAGAAGTCTTCTTTGATGAGAAAGAAGATGTTTTGACTGCATATTTTTTGGATGATCAGTATTACCACCTTGTTACAATTCAAGGACAGGATGCGTCGAAGAAAATGGTCTGTGAAATTATTCGTAATCTGAAAGGAGTGAAGGCAGATGAATCGTAGAAAGTATCAGATTATATGGATTGTATTGGTGGTTGTTTTTGGTGCTGTTTGTTCAGAAACGCATATATGGGCTCAAGAAAATACAACCACAAAGAAGGGGCTTGAGTTTGTAGAAGATGATACGGAAGATGGGGTAAATTGGATTGATATTTTCGGAGATGAGACAACTACGGAGGAAACTGAAACTGAATCCAGTACGACGAATCCGGGTTGGGTTGAGATTCCAACAGAACCGAAAACAACCGGAGAGGAAGAAGTTACCACGAGAAGACAGGCGGAAGCTGTGACGAAGGACACTTCAAAAGGAAATAAGGATTCTTCCGCAACTGTAAGCGACGCAGTGACCAAGACGGTTATGACCATTGTGAAACTATCGAAAGCTGGAAAAAAGAAGGCAAAAATTTATGTTTTTGCACAAGGGAAATATAAAACGAAAAAAACAAAAATCACTGTCACAATTCAGGTGAAAAAGGCAGGGAAATGGAAGACCTATAAGGTAATAAAGAAAAATAAAAATAGCTTTTATTGCACAATAAAAAAGAAATTCAGGATTACCAAAAAGCAAAGCTATCGTGCTTATGTAAAGATTTATTACTACAACAAAAAGAAAAAGAAAATCGGAAGTTATAAGAAGAAAACAAAAGTGCTTCGAACGTAGGGAGGAAGAATATGAAATTGAAAAGATTATCAGGGATTGTTTTAGCTCTTGTTATGGCTGTATCAGTGATGGCTCCGAAAAACCTGGTTCCTGTTGTTCAAGTGAAGGCAACTACAAAGAAGGTCACCAAAAAAATAAAATTAAATCACAAAAAAACAACGATTTTTGTTGGGCAGAAAATAAAATTAAAGCTAAAGAATGCCAAGGCAAAAAAAGTCCACTGGAAAAGCTCCAATAAAAAAATTGCCACGGTAAAAAAAGGTGTGGTGAAAGGAAAGAAAAAAGGAAAAGCTTTTATTACGGCAAAATATAAGGGAAAAAAATACAAAGCAATTATTACAGTAAAAAAGAAAAAAAAGAACAAGACGATTCCGGTTTACAGGAAAAGTGTAAAAGCGACCACTGTTATGCAAGGACAGAAAATGATTGACGGAATGGATCAGGGAGACAATATCATTGTAAGTCCGGTTTCACTAAACATTGTGCTTGGGATGCTTGCAAATGGTGCAAATGTGAAGGCACAGGAGGATTTAGAAAAATATCTGGGAAATACAAAATCGGAATATAACCAAAATGTAAAGAACTTTATGAAACGGCTCTCTGGGGACAAAATGCTTTATACCTATAATAGCGTTTGGTATAAAAATCTTTATCAGTTGAATGTTGATTTTGAAAAGGCTATGAAAGATAATTATTTTGCTGATATCCATAAAATTGAAATGGTAAAAGAGGATGTAGAAACCATAAATCAATGGGCAGCAGATAAAACGGATAAAATGATTCCGGAAATTATTTCTGATTTAAAACCGGATACTCTGGCAATTCTGATGAATGCATTGCTTTTTAAGGGAAAGTGGACAAAGTCTTTTAACAATGAATTAACAAATAAAAAAGAATTTACATTGGCAGGCGGAAAAAAGAAGCAGGTTTTAATGATGCATTCCACCGAGGGGGTATATTATGAAAATCGTTTGGCAACCGGTTTTGAAAAAACATATGGAGAAAATGGAGAGTACTCTTTTGTGGCAATACTTCCGAAAAAAAACGGAAAGTTTTCGATGGCCGGTTTAGATTTGGAAGGCTTTCTGAAATCCGGAAGTAAGGAATATGCAGTTGATATTGAAATGCCTAAATTTACATATGATTGGAATGACGATGGAAAATTAAATGGCTATTTGAGGGCAAATGGCCTGGCATCTATATTTGATGCTTTTAGCAATCCAATGGGAAAAATCTTTAATAATAATCAATTAGCGGCATGTGTTTCAAAGGTTTTGCAAAAATGCAAAATTATTGTGGATGAAGAAGGAACAAAGGCAGCTGCGGTTACAACAGCAGTGGTTTCAAAATCTTCAATGCCTGTTCATATAAAGGAACGGAAAGAGGTTTTATTAAACAGAACTTTTGGATATATGATTCTAGATAATCAGACCGGTGAGGTACTCTTTATGGGAAAATGTATGGAACCATAAAATGAAATGTGGTGGGGAGAAAATCCCCACCCTTTTTTTGTTGCACGAAGTAGGGGCGTATGCTAAAATAAAGAAGATTATGGGTATCTGTGCCCTTAGAAAAAAAAACAGAACCGATAAGGAGAATTTTTATGCTTAATACAGAAAAAATCATACTGATGACAAAGTTATCATTATACGAGCAGAAAAATAAAAAATCGCAGATTAGTACCAGCAAATATTTCAAAAGTGATTATGTTTCATTAAAGATGATTAGTTCATTTGTATATATCACAATTGCTTATCTGATGGGATTGGCAATTACTGTGTTATATGCAGCAGATAAGCTTTTGGCGTGTACTTCCACAACTGGAGAGTTTACAGCTCTGGTAGTTCTTTTAATTTTTATTTATGTGGTGGTAATGTCGTTGTATATGGTTTTTTGTCATGCATTTTATTCTTACAAGTTTCGACAAACCCGAAAGAAACTAAATGAATATAATGGTGATTTAAAGACCTTGCATCGAATTCAGGAATTAGAATATGATGCAATCATTGATGAGTTAGAAGAACAGGAACAGGAGGAAGCACAGTGGTAAAGTTATTGGAGTTTAAGGAAAAATTAAAGAATTTTTATGCTGAACATGAAATATATATGAGACCCATTTTGAAGTTTATCATTCTTTTCGTCGCATTGGTTACAATCAAATTGCAGTTTGATATTAAAAATGTGGTGAGCTCCTGGGTGATTATTTTAGGAATGTCTGTTGTATTTGCGTTCCTTCCATGGGCACTGATTGTGGCAGGTGTTATGGCAGTCGTGATTTTGGACATATTATCCTTATCCCTGGAACTGGCAGCTTTGGTATTTATGCTAATTAGCATTATGATGATTCTGTTTTTCAGGTTTGCACCGGAGCAGGGATTGTTTTTAGTTTTAGTGCCTGTTGCATTTTTCCTGAAAATACCATATATCATTCCGTTGACAGCAGGATTGCTGTTTGCACCAACGGCAGTAGTTTCCGTAACCTTTGGAACTTTAATTTACTATTTAATTAGTGTAATAAGTAAACACAAGGAAGCTTTATCAAATATTTCTTTGGGAGAAAGTACCACTACCGGAAGCTTTGCAGTTGTAAATCTTTTAACACATAATATTGAAATGTATCTTGTTATGGTTGCTTTTGCAGTAACAATTTTGGTGGTTTATTTTGTTAGAAGACTTTCTATTAACAATGCATGGCCGATTGCAATTATTTCCGGTGGTGTGTTGGATTTTGTATTGATGCTGGTGGGAAGTTTTGTGTTGAAATTAGATTATTCCAACATGCAATTAATTGTAGGAACGGTTGTTTCGTTGATTCTTACATATATTCTACATTTCTTTGTATTTTCTGTAGATTACTCCAGAACAGAGCATACACAGTTCGAGGATGACGAATATTACTATTATGTAAAGGCGGTGCCGAAGATTAATGTAATTGCACCGGAAATGAACGTTAAGAGAATTAACGCTCAGAGAAAGAAGAAAAATATGCCGAAAACGAAATAAAACAGTTTCATAATTCGTATTAAAAAGAAAGGAGAAAAAATTGAGTACAGTTCGCAGTTATCTGGAAAATATTTTTACAAAATATTTAACTCTACCGAAATTTTATTTTACGGATATTATCGAAATCATTTTAATTTCGATTTTGTTCTACTATATCTTTTTGTGGTTTCGGAAAAGCAGGGCTTGGGCTTTGTTAAAGGGAATCTCCTTTCTTGTGATTATAATGGTGGTAGCAGCATTGTTAAATCTGTCTACGATTGTTTGGTTAATTAATAAGACTTTAAGTGCCGGTATTATCGCATTGGTAATCATTTTCCAACCGGAGCTTCGACGGGCCCTGGAAGAATTGGGAAAGAAAAATGTTATTTTTAAAGTTCTTCGATTTAGTGGAAACAACGATGAAGAACAGTTGGATGATCATTCCATTGAGGAAATTACCAGAGCAACACTAGAGATGGCGAAAGCAAAAACCGGAGCGTTGATGGTCATTGAAAGAGAACATGATTTGCAGCAGTTTATTGAAACGGGAATTCGTGTAGATGCTAGAATTTCCAGTCAGCTGTTGATAAATATTTTTGAAAAGAATACTCCATTGCATGATGGAGCGGTAATGATTGTGGGAAATCGTATCATTGCAGCAACCTGTTATCTGCCATTGTCTGACAGTATTTCGCTCAGTAAGGATTTGGGAACAAGACATCGTGCAGGACTGGGAATCAGTGAAGTTACAGATGGAATTGTCATTATTGTTTCAGAAGAAACAGGAAGTATTTCAGTTGCAAGAGAAGGAAAATTAATTCGATATGCAGATGCCGCGATACTTAAGAGTGAATTGCAGAAGGCACAGGTAATTGAGGAAGAAAAGAAAACGAGAAAATTCTGGAAAGGGAGAGATCGGGTTGAAGAAGGTACTGGCAAATCTGAAAAAGATACTGACAAATAATATTGGAATCAAGATTCTTGCGGTTATTTTTGCGTTTGTACTCTGGTTAGCCGTGGTAAATATCAATGATCCGGAAAGGGTCATTACGGTTTACAATGTACCAATCACGATTACAGATAGTGAAGTGCTAAAAGAACAGAATATGGTCTACAGTGCTGTTTCAAATTATAGTGTGAATATAACAGTTTCCGGAAAGCGTTCTGTTGTATCGAATCTGACACCGGATGATTTTGTGGCAACTGCTTCGTTAAAGGATTTATCCAAGGTCAATTCGGTACCGGTTAATGTTGAGGCGAAAAGCATTAGCACCGGAAGAAGGATTACAATTATGAAGCAATCCATTCAGACAATTGAAGTTTCGGTGGAACAGATTACAGAAACCGAGTTTGACATTGAAGCAGAATTTCATGGAAGCATGAGAGACGGATATGTTTTGGGAGAATATTCCCTTTATACCAATAAGATTACAATTGATGCACCAAATTCAGTTTTGGATCGCATTGATAAGGTGGCAGCAGTTTGTAATGTTGAAAATGTCAGTGAAGACATTCAGGGACAGAAATGTAAAATCGTCCTGTATGACAAAAAAGGTCAGAAGATTAATATAAAGAAAAATCATATAACTATGTCTATGAGTAGGGTAAAAATCAATGTAAATATTCTTAAGGAGAAGACGTTAAAAATTCTCCCGCTTACCATAGATAATGTTGGACAACCTGCAAAGGATTGCCTGGTGACGGATGTGAAATTGCTACAGGATGAAATTACGGTCATCGGAACGGCAGACATTATTGACTCGTTGAAGGATCTGGATATTTCAGGACAAATCGATCTATCCAAGGATGAGAAGGATGTGACAAAGACTGTGGATGTTTCTACGTTGTTACCACAGGAAATCACAATCAGTAGCGGTAATATTATTTCTATTGAAGTGAAGATTGATAAATATACCACCCGAAGCATTACCATTGAACCACAGGATGTAGCATTGCAGAATGTGGCGGAGGGATATGGAGTATCTGTAATCTCCAAGGTAATTAGTATTGAATTTTCCGGAAAAGAATCTGTTCTGAATGATATTAAACCGGAAGATATTGCAGTTAGTGTAGATTTGACAGGAGTTGTAGCAGTGGGAACACAGGTTGTAAAGGCTACCATTGATTGTCCGGATACAATTACGCCGGTAAACGATGTTTCTGTCAAAGTGAAAATAAAGAAAAAATAATGGAGGAACTATGAGTAGTATTTTAGTTACAGGTGGTGCCGGATTTATCGGAAGCCATACATGTGTGGAATTGTTAAATGAAGGATATGAAGTTGTTGTAATTGATAATTTAAGTAATTCTTCAGAAGAATCTCTTAAGAGAGTTGAAAAAATTACCGGGAAGACTGTAAAGTTTTATAATGCAGACATTGCTAATCAGGATGTAATGAGACAGATTTTAGAGGAAAATGATATTTTTGCAGTCATTCATTTTGCAGGATTAAAAGCAGTAGGAGAATCCGTGCAGAAACCATTGGAGTATTATACCAATAATATTGCAGGAACTCTTTCGATGTGCCAGGTAATGAAAGAAAAGGGCGTTAAGAACATCATTTTCAGTTCTTCGGCGACTGTTTATGGAGATCCTGAAATGATTCCGATTACAGAAGAATGCCCGAAGGGACAGTGTACAAATCCTTACGGATGGACGAAGTCAATGCTGGAACAGATTCTGACAGACCTTCAGACTTCTGACCCGGAATGGAATGTTATTTTACTTCGTTACTTCAATCCAATCGGAGCGCATAAGAGTGGAATTATCGGAGAAGATCCAAACGGTATTCCAAATAATCTGATGCCATATATTACAAAGGTTGCAACAGGACAGCTTCCGAAATTAAATGTATTTGGAAATGATTATCCAACACCGGACGGAACCGGAGTTCGTGATTACATTCACGTTGTGGATTTGTCCATTGGTCATGTAAAGGCGTTGGAAAAGATTAAAGAAAATCCGGGGGTAAAAGTTTATAATCTTGGTACTGGAAAAGGGTACAGTGTGCTGGAAGTGATTGAAAACTTTATTGCAGCCAGTGGTGTAGAAATACCTTATGAAATAACCGATAGAAGACCGGGAGATATTGCAGAATGTTATGCAGATCCTTCTCTGGCAAAACAGGAACTTGGATGGGAAGCGCAGTACGGAATTAGGGAAATGTGTGCCGATTCCTGGAACTGGCAGAAGAATAATCCAAACGGTTATCGATAAAATAGATATAAAATACGAAGTATGGAGATAAAAATGAGTAAAAAAAGTCAGATTGAGAAAAGAATTAAAAGAATCCGACGATTGAAAAAGGTAGTATATGTTTTTGAAAGTGTTGTGGGAATTGTCGTTGTATTATACTTAGCTATAATGTTTATTCCCGGACTTCGTAGTGCAGTTGTGAAAGCGGCAGCATCTACGGAAATTGGTCAGAAAATTATTTCCCTGATGGCAAAGGACACATATCAGGAAGCAATCTTCGATGTAGATTTTAAGAAAGAAAATATTAAGACTAATAACCTGAAATACAATTACTCAGAAGAATATACAAATTTTGTCCTATTTGGTGTAGATTCCCGTCAGGGAGAAGTTGAAGCATCTAACAGTGACTCTATGTTAATTGTTTGTGTGCATAATACGACCGGTGAAGTGAAGATGGTATCTGTATATCGTGATTCATTGCTGGGAATTTATGATAAGGAAGGAAATCTGAATAATTACTTCAAAGTTAATTCAGCTTATGCCGGTGGTGGACCGGAAGCAGCAATCAATACCTTGAATAAAAATATGGATTTGGATATTTCCGATTATGTGACAGTGAATTTTGCCGGTGTGGCAAAGATTATTGATTCCTTGGGAGGAATTAAAGTCAATCTGACAGATGACGAGGTGGCACAGCTCAATCAACATTTGAGAAGTACCATCAGTTCCACAGGAGATTATTCCCCAGGAATTAAGCATAGTGGTAAGAATATCTCCTTAAACGGATTGCAGGCAACAACATACTGTCGAATCCGAAAAGCAACATTTTACGATCCGAATACCGGAGAAGCTATCAGCAATGACTTTGGCCGTGCGGCAAGACAGCGATTTGTTATGACACAGTTAATTGCCAAGGCAAAGGAAGCAGGAATTGCACAGTTGCAGGATATGGTTCAAGAAGTATTAAACAATAATAAGAAAGGAAGTAAGATTATTTCTACCAGTTTTTCCTTAGACGAAATTATCAATATGCTTCCAATCATTATGGATTTTGAATTATCAGGCAGTCAGGGATTCCCATCCAGTCTTACTACAGGAACTATTAGTGGAGCCAGTTATGTTATTCCATTGGGAATTCGTGCCAATGTAATTGAACTGCATAAGTTCCTCTTTGGAGAAGAAAACTACGAGCCAACAGAAGATGTTAATTCGGTCAGCAACTATGTAGAGGGATTCACCGGATACAATGAATTCAGTGCAGGATTGAATTACAAAGGAAATTCCAAAGGCGAAGAACAGGAAGAGGAGCCAACTACTGTAATGATTCAGGCACCGGATACAGATTATGATGACGGTGGAAACAGTGAATTTTATTAAGAAAGATTTTTGTGAAGGAGAGTTCATCATGTGAACTCTCTTTTTTAGATACACAATGAGGGAAATGAAAAAAGTGTAGAGTTTTCAGGGATTTGACAATTAAAACACAAAATGAACACAACTCTCCGATAAACTAGAAAACAGATAAGCGAAAGGAGAGACAGAGATGTACGAGAATGGAGAAAATAATTTTAATAATGAAATGAATAATTCCTTTCAGCAGGAATCAAAACCACCCAAAAAAGATAAGAATCCGATTACTATTATTTTGATTGTGATGGTTGCAGTTCTGGTGTTGGGAATGGTAATGATGGTTGGCATAACGATGAGTCAAAAGCCGGAGAATGATGAAGACTGGTTGGAAACCAATAAGCAAACAGAACAGAGTGCGGACGATCAAGAAGAATCCGGAGCAACAGACTCCTATAATAGCACAAAGGTATACGAAGCAAATGAAGGAATTCATGTAACAGATGTATCCGATGTAGTGAAACAGAACATGCCATCTGTTGTAGCGATTACTAGCACAACCGTTGTGGAAGCCGGAGGATATGATGAAATTTATGATTTCTATTTTGGCGGTGGTGGAAGCACCGGAAAACAGGAACAGCAGGCTGCAGGCTCCGGAATCATTATTAAAGAAACGGATAAAGAATTATTGATTGTAACAAACAATCATGTCGTAGAAGATGCTGATAAATTAAAAATCCAGTTTAATGGAATTGATGATGAAAAAGATGGCGTAGATGGTTATGTAAAAGGAACAAATTCTACATCAGATGTTGCAGTTGTTGCAGTGAAGAAATCCGATATTCCAAAGAAGGCTGAGATTAAAGTGGCAACCATTGGAGATTCCGATTCTGTGGAAGTAGGAGATGGAGTAATTGCCATTGGAAATGCATTAGGTTATGGACAGTCCGTAACGACTGGTATCATCAGTGCAAAGAATCGAAAAGTTCAGTTGGATAATGGAGAAATGACTTTATTACAGACAGATGCGGCAATCAACGGTGGTAACAGTGGTGGAGCATTGTTAAATGGAAGTGGAGAAGTCATTGGAATCAATGTTGCAAAATATTCTTCCGGAGGAAATGGATCCTCTGCAAGTATTGAAGGTATGGGATTTGCAATTCCAATTTCTTCCGTGAAAGAAATTATCGGAAATCTGGAAACTTTAGAAACCAGACAGAAGGTGAAGGAAGAAGAACGAGGATATCTTGGAATTAACGGAAGTGATGTTAGTGAAGAAGATTCCGAGTTTTATGGAATTCCAAAAGGTGTTATTGTTACCGCAACGAATGAGAACTCCCCGGCATACAAGGCAGGAATCAGTGCAAAAGACATTATTACGGAAGTAGATGGACAGACAATTACAGCAATGACAGAATTACAGAAAAAACTGGAGTACTACAAAGCCGGAGAAAAAGTGAAATTGGCAATTAAGAAATATAATGGAAGCGGTGGATATACAGATAAAACTGTGACCGTAACATTAGGAGATAAGAGTGTATTAGGCCGATAGGAATAGGGGCTTGCATCAGGAATTACTTACCATGATGCAGGCTCTTTTTCTTTTAATTGATTTATGTTAAAATCATTACAGTTTTTCGAAAACAAGGAGAATAAAATGAGTAAAGATACCAACGAAAAAGATTTTGAAGATATGAGAGAAGTGGTTGAGGATGATTCTTCCATTCAGGCAGAGGAACCAGAGGAGACAACTTCAGAGGAAAAAGAAGATTCTTATGAAAAAATCTGTTACGTTTGTCGCAGACCGGAAAGCAAGGCAGGAAAAATGATTGATATGCCGGGTGGATTAAGTGTCTGTACAGACTGTTTGCAGAGAAGTTTCAATAACTTCCAAAATACCGGCATGGGAATGAATGTCAGTGTCAGCAAGGAAGAACTGGAAGAATTACTGAATATGCCGGGAGTTCATATGATGACACCGGAAGAATTTCGCAACGGGATTCCTAACAACCAGAAGTTAAAGAAGAAAGCAAAGAAGGATCAGGAAAAACCGGTTCTGGACATTAAGAAAATTCCGGCTCCCCATATTATTAAAGGGCAGTTGGATGAATATGTGATTGGACAGGAATATGCCAAGAAGGTAATGTCTGTGGCAGTATATAATCATTATAAGCGTGTGGCAACCAACACAATGGATGAAATTGAAATTGAAAAATCCAATATGCTGATGATTGGACCAACAGGTTGCGGAAAGACCTATTTGGTGAAAACACTTGCCAGACTGTTGGATGTTCCTTTGGCCATTACTGATGCCACTTCTTTGACGGAAGCCGGTTACATTGGTGATGATATTGAAAGCGTTGTATCAAAACTATTAGCGGCAGCAGACAATGATGTAGAGCGTGCAGAAACCGGAATTATTTTTATTGACGAAATTGATAAAATTGCCAAGAAGGATAGTGAACGGCGTCGTGATGTCAGCGGTGAGTCTGTACAGCAGGGGCTCCTGAAGATGTTGGAAGGAAGTGATGTGGAGGTGCCGGTAGGTGCTACCAGCAAGAACGCCATGGTTCCGTTGGCAACCGTGAATACAAGAAATATTCTTTTTATCTGCGGTGGAGCCTTCCCGGATTTGGAAGATATTATTAAGGAACGAATGAATAAGCAGGCAGCGATAGGGTTCCTTGGTGATTTGTCTGACAAATATGATAATAATCCAAACATTCTTTCCAATGTAACGCAGGATGATTTGAGGAAGTTTGGAATGATTCCGGAATTCTTAGGAAGACTGCCGATGGTATTTACCCTGGAAGGCCTGACAGAAGATATGCTGGTTCGAATTCTGACCGATCCAAAGAATGCGATTTTGAAGCAATACCAGAAATTGTTGGAACTGGATGAAGTGAAACTGGAATTTACAGAGGATGCACTTCGTTTAATTGCAAAGAAAGCATTGGAGAGAAAGACCGGAGCCAGAGCCCTTCGTGCCATTTTGGAAAAACATATGTTAGATATTATGTATGAAATTCCAAAAGATGATTTGATTGGAACGGTAAAAATCACGGCGGATTATCTGGAAGGAAAAGGCGCACCGTTAATTGGAATGCGTGGACAGGAATTGACGGAACAGTCAGAATAGATATTTAAAGAAACTTCTGAATATACTTTTAAAAAGTATGTTTAGGAGTTTTTTTATGCCTGATTGTAGAGAATATATTTTGTCGGAAAATGTGATGGATTTGATTGTAAGACATAGCGTCAGTAATGTGGAATTACAAAATACATACGAGGGTTATTGTCCTCAGATTGTGAATGACAAGTATGTAATTCTATATGTGGATGGAGAGAGCGGAATTGACTTCAAGGATTATACTTATGCGAATATTCCAAAGTTATACGGACTAATGGATACTACCGCTGTGGCAGATACCGGGGCATTGCGTCTTCAGAATCAGACCAGTCTTAATCTGATTGGACGGGATGTGATTGTGGGAATTGTGGATACAGGAATTGATTATCTTCGAAAAGAGTTTCAGAACGCAACCGGTCAGACAAGGATTCTTGGAATTTGGGATCAAACGGATGCCTCTGGAAATCTGCCGGAAGGCTTTGATTTTGGGAGCGAGTACACCAGAGAGGATATTAACAGGGCATTAGAAAGTGAAACACCTTATGATATTGTACCGAGTCGGGATGAAAATGGTCATGGAACATTTATGGCAAGTATTGCCTGTGGAACACTGAATGAGCAGCAGGATTTTTCCGGAGCTGCACCGGGAAGTCTCATCGCTATGGTAAAGCTGAAGGAGGCCAAACAGTACCTGAAAGATTATTATCTGATTGATGGCTCAGAACCGGTGTATCAGGAAAATGATTTGATGCTGGCGCTGACTTATCTGCGTAATTTACAACGAAAATACAACAGACCTATCGTATATTTGCTGGGACTTGGGACCGGTAGTGGCTCCCGCATCGGAGGAACTCCTCTAGATCAGGTGTTGTCCAACTTCGGTAACTATGTAGGAAATTGCGCTGTGACCTGCGTTGGCAATGAAGGAAATGTACGACTTCACTATGCAGGCATTCTAAGAAATGATGATATGGAAGAAGTGGAAATTCGGGTAGGAGAAAATGTCTCCGGGTTTGTATTGGAACTATGGGGAAATGCACCGGATATTTTTTCGGTGGCCTTTGTGTCGCCGCTGGGAGAGAGTACTGCACGGATTCCTGCAAAGAAGGGCACCAGTGAGACGCTGCGGTTTTTAATTGAACCGACGGTGATTCAAGTGGATTATGCTTTGGTAGAATCGGGAACCGGAGCAGAGCTAATCTTTATGAGATTTATGGATCCGTCTCCTGGAATCTGGACCATTCGAGTATACGGGAGCAATATTCTTTCCGGAAAGTATAATATCTGGGGGAACTTACGGGAGTTTACCAATGAAGGCGTGTATTTCTTAAAACCAACGCCGGAAATGACTTTAACGGAACCATCAGCTACCGAGGGAGTCATTTCTGTAGGTGGCTATAACCACCTGAACAATTCTATCTACCCGGCTACGGGACGGGGGTTTTCTGCAGATGATGAAGTGAAACCGGACCTGGTGGCGCCGGCGGTGAATGTTTTTGGTGCCGATATTGGAGAAGAAGGTTTTGTACGACGAACAGGAACCTCTGTTGCAGCTGCACTGACGGCAGGCTGTTGTGCCCAGATGCTGGAGTGGGGAATTGTCAATGATAACGAACCGTATATGAAAACGAATGTGATTAAGAATTACCTCATTCGCGGGGCACGAAGAGACCGGGACATTGTATATCCAAGTACCCAGTGGGGGTACGGAGAACTGGATGTTTATAACAGTTTTTTGATTTTGACGAATGTGTGAAAATAAAACCTTGACACAACTGATAGTTAGTGACATAATCCCTAGTGTTGTAATATGAATTAAAACGCTGGGAGGATTATATGAATCCAATTACCATAGAAGAATTAGAACAAAAAAATGCAGAGGATGTCATTATCATTGATGTCAGAAGAAAAGAAGATTTTTCCAAGGGAAGCATGGAACATGCCATCAATATTCCGATTGCTGAATTTCCGGAACGAATGGATTCCATCGAAAAAGGAAAGCCGGTCTATGTGCTTTGCTATACCGGTGATCGAAGTTTGGAAATTGTAGAAATGCTGGAAGATGCAGGATACGAGGCCGCCAATATTGTTGGCGGCTATCGTTCGTTTCTGCGAATTCAATTAAGCCGCTTTCTTGCAGAAGAAGATAAAAAGCAGGAAAAAACCAAAGAAATTGAGCGAAGCATTATTAAAAAGTTTCGGAAACCAATCTGGAGAAAATTTACGAAAGCTATTAATGAATATCAGTTGATTCAGGAGGGTGATAAGATTGCCGTTTGCATTTCCGGTGGAAAAGACTCTATGCTGATGGCAAAGTTATTTCAGGAGATCCAGAGACATGGAAAAATGAATTTTGAACTGGTGTTTCTTGTAATGAATCCGGGATACAATGAAGAAAACTGGAAAATTGTTCAGGATAACGCTGAAATTCTTGGAATTCCTTTGACGGTTTTTAATACAGAGATTTTTGATATTGTGGCGGAAGTGGATAAGAGCCCTTGCTACCTATGTGCACGAATGCGAAGAGGCTATCTGTACTCGCATGCAAAAGAGCTGGGATGCAATAAAATTGCATTGGGACATCATTTCGATGATATGATTGAGACGGTGCTGATGGGAATGCTTTATAGCGGAAAGATTGAGACTATGATGCCAAAGCTTCATAGCAGAAACTTTGAAGGAATGGAACTCATTCGACCAATGTACATGATTAAAGAAGATGCAATTAAGTCATGGAGAGATTATAATCAGCTACATTTCATTCAGTGTGCCTGTCGTTTTACGGAAAACTGTGCGAGTTGTGGCGGAGGACAGGGTTCCAAGCGTGATGAAATGAAAGCATTAGTGGAGCAGTTTAGAAAAACTTCTGATGTGATTGAAACAAATATCTTCAAAAGTGTTCATAATGTAAACCTGAGTACGGTGATTGGTTATCAGAAGGATGGGGAGAAGCATAGCTTCTTAGATGAGTACGATAAACATTAAGTGGGGATTTTGTGAGACTCATATATGGAGTTGATGATATTTCAAAAGGGGTTGAAGTATTGCGAAAGGTTCGTCGGAGACGCACAGAAAAGGAATAATTGATTTTTAAAGGAAATTGTACTACACTATTACTGTTCTAAATTTTTTGGAACAGTAATTTTTTTATGCAAGGAGAAAGAGAAATGAAATTATCAAAATTAGTGGGAGACAGATTTAAAGATAGACCTGCCAATTGTTTGATTGACAGTCATGCATTAATGGTTCGAGGAGGATATATCAAAAACGTAGCCAATGGTATTTACTCTCAGTTCCCGCCGATGAAAAGAATTTCTCAGAAAATAGAAGCAATCATCCGTGATGAA
>JAILRZ010000187.1 GCA_024697845.1 Eubacterium sp.
CAAGATTGTTGATGTTGAATGGACAAAATCAATTCTTTTAACAGCACAGGAATTAAACAGCCCTGTTATCTTAGGTGTATCTGAAGGTGCAGGAAAGTATATGACAGGTTTTAAGACTGTTTCAGCAATGGTTAAGGCTATGGATGAAGAATTAGGAATTACAGTTCCTGTAGCTCTTCACTTAGACCATGGTACATATGAAGGATGTTATAAGTGTATCAAAGCAGGATTTACATCTATCATGTTTGATGGTTCTCATTATCCAATCGAAGAAAACATTGCTAAGACTCAGGAATTAGTAAATGTTGCTCACGCTTTAGGATTATCTATTGAAGCAGAAGTTGGTTCAATCGGTGGTGAAGAAGACGGAGTTATCGGTAAGGGTGAATGTGCAGATCCTGATGAATGTAAGGCAGTTGCAGACCTTGGTGTTGATATGCTTGCAGCAGGTATCGGAAATATTCACGGAAAATATCCTGAAAACTGGGAAGGACTTAGCTTCGAAACATTGGATGCTATTCAGCAGAAGACAGGCCTTATGCCATTAGTTCTTCATGGTGGTACAGGAATTCCTGAAGATATGATTAAGAAAGCTATCGATCTTGGTGTTTCTAAGATCAATGTAAATACTGAATGTCAGTTAGCATTCCAGGAAGCTACAAGAAAATATGTAGAAGAAGGAAAAGATTTAGAAGGAAAGGGATTTGACCCTAGAAAACTTCTTGCTCCAGGTGCTGAAGCAATCAAAGCTACTGTAAAAGAAAAGATGGAATTATTCGGATCAGTAAACAAGGCTTAATTTGAGCACGCTAATATGCAGAACACAGTCGCGGTTGCGACTGTGTTTTTTGCTTACGCGACGAGGAAAATGCAGAAAGATTACTTTCGCACATTTGACGACCGTGATATAATCCCGAAACAAGCGTAGCGGTTTCGGTGATTCTTGCTAAAATAAGAAGAACTGATTATACTATGTAATAGTAAATTGATTGAGAGTAGTTTATGAGTAAGAAAAAGAAGAAACAAAAAAATAAGAAAAAAATTCAAAATAATAATGTGAAACTAGTAGTAGCTCAAAGGGAGCAATCCGGTAGCCCTGAAATTTTGGAAAATCCGGAAAAGGAAATCATAGAGAACCAATTAGAGGTTTGTGTTCCCGAGAATCCATCCAAACATTTCTTGTCTGATAGGGCATATAATATTCTTCGGTTTGTTTGTTTGTCGTGTGCAGCTGCAATGTTGATTTATGCATCTTATCAATTGACCATTTCTTATCTGGATTATAAAGAAGACGAAAAGAAATACGCTACCATTGAAAATATGTTTATCCAGGATGTGGAAGTGAAACAGGTAGATGAAAAAGGAAAAATCAGTTATGCGACAGAAAAACAGTGGGTCTGGGATTATGATGCAATGTTGGAATATAATGATGAAGCGAAAGGATACATCAAATTAGAAGGAACGCGAATTCAGTATCCAATTGTAGAACATTCAGATAACTTCTTTTATTTATGGCGTGGGGTTGATAAAGTAAAGAATGGGTCCGGATCGATTTTCCTTGATTATCGTACTGCAGGACTGGATGGAAAAATGTGTGTGTTATATGGACATAATATGCTGGATGGTTCAATGTTCCAGGATTTGATGGATTATAGAAACGCAGCTTTTTGCAAAAAACATCAGATATTTGATGTTTATGTAGGATATAGACATTATCTGTATTATGTATTTTCAACTTTTTCTGCAAAAGACACGGATGAAAATGTTTACGAATATGGATTTGAAAATGATAGTGATTTTCAGAATTGGATTGATCGAATTTCCTCAAAGAGTACGTATCAGTTTGATTATGGAAAACCTGGAATCAATGATCGAATTATTATGTGTTCGACTTGCATTGATGATTACGGAAACAGACAGTTGGTTTGTATGTTCCGAGGGGAAGAAGTTGCAGAGTAATTAATTAAAACATAGGAGAAGAAGAATGAGTACGTTTATTCAGATTGTATTGTTGTTAGGCGGTTTTGTCTGCCTGGTAAAAGGAGCAGATTTTTTTGTGGATGGAAGTTCAGCTGTGGCGAAAAAAATGAAAGTTCCATCAATTGTAGTTGGATTGACGATTGTTGCAATTGGAACATCGTTACCGGAATTGGCGGTGAGTATGCTGGCATCTATTCAGAATTCGAATGCAATTGCCTACAGTAATGTTGTTGGGTCAAATCTATTTAATTTATTGATGGTATTGGGAGTTACCTCATTGTTTATTGTGGTTCCTGTAAAAACTTCCATTTTAAAAAGAGAAATTCCATTTTTAATCGGAATTACAATGCTGTTGGTGTTTTTGGCAGGAGATTATCTTTGGTTTTCAGGTAAAATCTCCTTGAAACATATCTTTATGTTTTCTTTGGCAAATGAGAAAATAGGCGCAATCAATCGAATGGATGGAATTCTTTTTGTGCTTCTATTTGTTGGGTTTATTGCATGGACGGTGTCATATGCACTGAAGGAACGACAGAACATGGAAGAACATGAAGGGGAACTGCTGTCGAATGGAAAATGTGTGTTGTACATCATCGGTGGTGCCATAGGCGTTATGTTAGGTGGTGAAGTAGTAGTTGAATGCGCAAAGCGTTTAGCCGCAACAGCAGGAATGAGCGAAACGCTGATTGGCCTTACGATTGTGGCTTTGGGAACTTCCCTTCCGGAATTAGTGACCTCTGTAGTTGCTGCAAGAAAAGGGGAAGCGGATATTGCTATTGGAAATGTTGTAGGATCAAATATTTCGAATATTCTTTTAGTATTGGGCTTGTCTTCGGCAATTTCTCCGGTATCCGTTGTTGCCATGTCTTTGGCCGATGCAATCATTTGTCTGGGCGCAACAATCATCACACTTGTGATTGTATTAACCCGAAAATCCATTCAGAGATTTGAAGGGATACTTATGATTTTGATTTATGCAGCTTATATGGCTTATATTCTTGCTAGACAATATATGTAAAGACATAGAAAAAAGAATGCCGAAGCATCCTTTTTTCTACAAATAAATCTATTCAAATAAATAATAAAAAGGGAGGGAACCGACAATTAAGTCGATTCATACTATTCAAGGGTGAATAGTAAAAATTATGAAAAAACATAAACAATAAGGACAAAACCTTTTGTTTACGATATCATAATAAAATAAAAACGTGACAAAAAAGTGTTTCTGATGTAAAAGAAATATGAACAAAATGTTAAAAGCGACAAAAATGAAAAGGAGAACAACAAAATGGCAGAAAAAAATCCAATTGTAACAATTGAAATGGAAAATGGGGATGTAATGAAAGCAGAGTTATATCCTGAAATTGCACCGAATACGGTAAATAACTTCATTAGCCTGATTCAGAAGGGATTTTATGATGGAATTATTTTTCATCGTGTAATTCGTGGATTTATGATTCAGGGTGGAGATCCTCAGGGAGTAGGAATTGGCGGACCGGGTTATTCCATTTATGGAGAATTTGCAGGAAACGGCTTTGAAAACAATCTTGCACATACGCCGGG
>JAILRZ010000011.1 GCA_024697845.1 Eubacterium sp.
GGTTGCTGCAGTTGTAAACGGAAAAGAAACTGCAATGTCTGATGCAACTTCTTATGAAATTGCTACATTCGGAAAAGATACTTATATTTTTGAAGATACAGATGCTACAGCATCAATTCAAAATGTGATTGATACCACTTATAAGTTGACTGGAAGTGGTGAAGGACAGTTTTGTTCTCAGAGAACTGCTTTTATGTTTAAACCTAGTGCAAAAACTTATGATGTTAAGTTGGATGTAGGTTTCTATACACAGGTTTCCGGACTTGGTATGTCTCCGGATGATGTATCAGTAAAACAGATTCAGTCTTTGGCTCGTTGGATGGTAGGTAGAAAGTACGATGGTTCTGTAAACTATAGTGCTTTATGTAACTTCTGGCGTGAAGTTGAAAATATGTCATCTCCTGCAAACAAAACTGTATGGGCTGTTTCACAGGCGACCTCTATGAGAAGAATGGATTTAAAAGGTTCTACAGCAGATGTTCCTGAGTATAGTTATGACGCCAAAACAAAGAAATGGAAAAGAACAGGATCTCATAAAGATCCACATTACGGACAGTTATTGCTTCATGACGAAGGCGGATATGCCAGTGGCGGATTTTTAGCTGATACAAAAGTTGCTACAAGGGTTGAGAATGGTTCTCAGCAGCAATGGCTTAGTCGAAATATTGTTTCCGGAGCTTATGCATATGACAAAAATGCTGACAACTATGCACCTGCAGTTTGGAACAGTGTTTTAGTTGGTAGCAAGACATCTATCAAAGAATCTAACTGGCCTCAAGGATCCAGCACAGTGGTTGCTAATACACCTGTGATTGCTGAAAAGCCATTCCTTGTAAGTGGAAACAATGAAGATGAATATGGTATTGTTGTCCCTAAGATGAAAAAGAATACTCAGGGCGTTTCCTGGGAAAATATGACTGAAGAAGATTATACATATATTGATATTAAGGATTGTTATGTTGCAAAGCCAACCGATACAGCTGCACAGATTAATGCAGGAATCGGTGGAAAGAAGGCGTTAATTCTTACACCTGGTATTTATGAATTAGATTCTGCAATTGAAATCAATCAGCAGGACACTGTTGTTCTTGGACTTGGTTTAGCTACAATCAAACCAACCAAAGGAAATCAGTGTATGACTGTTGGTAATGCTGAAGGCGTTCATATTGCAGGAGTATTATTTGATGCAGGACGTGTAAAATCTGATGTCTTATTAACAGTTGGTGAAAAAGGAATGGATGCAGATCATTCTGCAAATCCAGTTGTTTTATCTGACTGCTTCTTCAGAGTTGGTGGAGCAGATAAAGAAAACTGTCAGACAAAAGTATGTGTTATTATTAATACAAACAATGTAATTTGTGATAACTTCTGGGTATGGCGTGCGGACCATGGTGCAGGTGTAGCCTGGAATAAAAACACTTGTGATAACGGCGTAATCTTTAATGGTAAAAATATTACTGCATACGGTTTAATGGTTGAACATTTCCAGAAAGTTCAGACACAGTGGAATGGTGATGGTGGAAGATGCTATATGTATCAGAGCGAGTTACCATACGATATTACAAGTCAGAGTGTTTGGAATGAACCGGCTTCATATGGTTATACAGATTATAAAGTTTCAAATAGCGTAAAATCACATGAAGGATATGGAATTGGTATTTATTCATGTTACCAGAAAGCTCAGTGCTTCCTAAAATCTGCGGTAACATGTCCGGATACACCGGGAGTAAAATTCACAAATGTTTGTACATATTCTTTAGTTGGAAACGGTGGAATTGATTATGCAATCAATAAGGCTGGATATTCTGTATTAAAGAGTTCTGAAATGTGTAAGATTATGTCTTATTGTAACGGTGTTGCAAAGGCTGATAAAGAAGGAGATAAAGCAAAGAAAAATATCTTCTCATCTATGATTTCTGTTTCAGGAAAGAGCCTTTACTCTGATACATTTAAAAAGACTTATACCGGTAAGGAAATTAAGCCAAGAGTTACTGTTACATATAATGGAATTAAGCTTCGCTATGGAGTGGATTATAAGGTCACCTATTCTAATAACAAGAAAATTGGCTCCAAGGCGGTAATCAAAGTAATTCCAATGGGACAGTTTAAGTGTATCAGCGGCAGCTACGAAAAATACAAATTTACAATTGTTCCGGCGAAGGTTAAAATTTCAAGTAAAAAAATCAGTAAGAAGAAAGTTGCTTTGAAGTGGAAGAAAGTAAAAGGGGTTAAGAAATACGAAGTTCAGTATTCCACAAGCAAGAGCTTCAAGAAAAAAGCAACAACGACAAAGATTGTTAAAAAGACAAAAGTTACCATTAAGAGAAAACAAAAAGGAAAATACTATGTAAGAGTACGTGCATTTGTTAAAAATGGTAAGAAAAATGTTTATGGTAAGTATTGTTCAAAAATTACTGCCAAATAAGTAAAAGAATCTACAGAAACCTGTCATTTCATATGGCAGGTTTCTTTGTTCTGTGGTATTATGGACGGTGGAGTAAAAATATGCAAATTAAGGAAATTAAAGGAATAGGTGAAAAAACTGAACGAGTATTTCAGCGCGCCGGAATCAATCAGGTGGAGGATTTACTGACATATTATCCCCGTTTCTATGATACTTTTGAAGAACCGGTTTTGGTATCGGAACTTCAGTGTGATTATACTGCTGCGGTATATGCTACAGTAGTGCGGGAACCTATTATTCGGAGAGTTCGAAAACTGACAATTTTGCAGGCCTTTCTAAGAGATGATCAGGGAAATGGTTTTGTTGCAACTTGGTTTAACGCTCCGTTTTTGAAAAGTAAATTACCTCTGGGTAGTAAATTTGTTTTTCGTGGTCTTGTGAAAGAAAAGAATGCTGGATTTGTTATGGATCAACCAAAAATCTTTGGGATGCAGGAGTATCAAAGAAAAATGGGTGAAATGCAACCTGTATATCCATTGGTTTCCGGATTGACCAATTTAATGGTTCAAAAATCTGTTAAGCAGGCTTTTTCCCTTTTGGCGATTGACGAAACTTTGCCATTGGCATTATTGGATGAATATCAATTGCTTGGCAGAAAAGAAGCTTTGTATCAGATTCATTATCCAACGAAAAATGAAGAAATGGCTCAGGCAAGAAAACGTTTGGTGTTTGAGGAATTCTTTACCTTTATTCATCATCTGAGAAGATTGAAAAACCAGGATGTGAAAATATCCAATTGTCATCGGTTAGATGAACCGCAGGAAGTTCGTCAGTTGATTGATTCTTTACCTTATCGCTTAACCAATGCACAGCTTCGCACGTGGAACGAAATCTTAAATGATTTTCAATCGGATCACGTAATGAATCGACTGGTGCAGGGAGACGTAGGATCCGGAAAAACAATCGTGGCGATTCTTTCTTTATTAACCGTAGCATTAAATGGAGAACAGGGAGCGTTGATGGCACCGACAGAAGTTTTGGCGCGACAACATTATGAGTCTATTAATGGATTATTGGAGGAACATCATATTCCGTGTGAGACAGTGATTTTGGTGGGCTCTATGACTGCTAAAGAGAAAAGAGAAGCCTATGAAAAAATTACATCCGGTACGGTTCAGATTGTTATAGGAACCCATGCATTGATTCAGGAAAAAGTTCAATATCAAAATCTGGCACTTGTGATTACCGATGAACAGCATCGTTTTGGGGTACGTCAAAGAGAAACTTTTTCATTAAAGGGCATGAATCCTCATATTATGGTAATGAGCGCAACACCGATTCCGAGGACGCTTGCTATTATTATGTATGGAGATTTGGATATTTCCGTTATCGATGAATTACCGGCGAATCGAAGTCCCATTGCTAATTGTGTGGTAGGGAAAGATTATCGGCCGAATGCCTATGATTTTATGCAAAAACAAATTCGAATGGGGCGTCAGGTCTATGTGATTTGTCCTACCGTGGAATTTACTGAGGCAGTGGAAGGCGAAAACGTCATTGAATATGCTGAAAAACTGAGAAAAATTATGCCCCCGTCCATTAACGTTGCTTATTTGCATGGGAGAATGAAAGCTTCAGAAAAAAATGAAATTATGGAGCGGTTTTCCGAAAATCAGATTCAGATTCTGGTTTCAACCACTGTGGTTGAAGTAGGAGTGAATGTTCCTAATGCAACTGTGATGATGGTAGAAAATGCAGAACGTTTTGGTCTTGCACAGTTGCACCAACTTCGAGGACGAGTAGGGCGTGGAGAACATCAATCATATTGTATCTTCTTAAATGGTAGTGGAAAGAAAGATGCAACGGAGCGATTAAATATTTTAAATCAATCCAATGACGGATTTTTTATTGCCAGTGAAGATTTGCGCCTTCGTGGTCCGGGAGATTTCTTTGGAGTACGACAGAGTGGAGATTATGAATTTCGGCTTGGTGATGTAATGAATGATGCAACAATATTAAAAATGGCTTCAGATGCCTGGAATAAAATAGATAATGAAGAAATCAAAGTGTCTGAAATAGAATGGGAATTACTCAATCATGAGCAATTGGATCAAATTAATATATAAGGAGATGTGGAAATGAATATAGTAGTACTTTGTGGAGGAATTAGCACCGAGAGAGAAATATCAATTTCATCCGGAACAATGGTTTGTAAAGGTTTAAGAGAATATGGACATAATGCTGTTTTAATGGATGTTTATTTTGGATTGGATTCTTTGGATGTATTTGAAAAGGCGGAAAAATCCTATGATGTGGATGCAGAAAGTGCTGTGATTCGTTCCTATTCCGAAAAACTGGAAGAAGAAAAGAAGGTTAGAAAGCGTTTCTTTGGCAAGAATGTTTTAGAATTATGTCAAGAAGCTGATATTGTATTTATGGCTCTCCATGGGAAATATGGGGAAGATGGATTATGTCAGGCTGCTTTTGACTTAAACGGAATTAAGTATACAGGTTCCGGTTATTTGGCCAGCGCAATAGGAATGGACAAAGGAGCAACGAAGCAGATGTTCCTTGCATATGGTGTTCCAACGGCAAACAGTGTTTGGATAAAAAAGGGAGAGGATACGAATCTTTCCATTTATGAAATGGAATATCCTGTTGTTGTCAAAGCATGTAACGGAGGTTCTAGCGTTGGTGTATATATTGTAAACAATGAAGAAGAATATAATGAAGCTGTAAAAATGTGTTTTGAATTAGATGACGAAATTTTGGTGGAAGATTACATCAAGGGACGTGAATTTTCTATTGGTGTTCTTGCAGGAAAAGCGTTACCGGTAGTTGAAATTATTCCCAAAAAAGGATGGTACGATTATAAAAATAAATACGAAGCCGGAGCGGTTGATGAAATCTGTCCTGCGAAGTTATCTGATGAATTAACGGAAAAAATGCAGAGAGTTGCAGAACAGGCTTGTAAATCCCTTGGCTGCGAACCATATTCAAGAGCAGACATTCTGATGGATGATGATGAAAATATGTTCTGTTTGGAAGTGAACACATTACCTGGTATGACTCCAACAAGTCTGATTCCAAGAGAGGCAAAAGCAATCGGAATTGATTTCCCAATGCTTTGTAACATGCTTGTAGAATTGTCTTTGGAAAAATATCAGTAAAAGGAATGGATGAATCAAATGAAGAAATTAACATTGGAAAATATAGCAAAATGTACCGGAGGAACTTATGTTGGGGATGTCGGATTACTTCAAAATGAAATTACAGGAGTGGAAAAGGATAGTCGCTTGATTAAAAAAGGTTTTTTATATTTACCTTTTGTAGGGGCTAAAGTTGATGGCCATGATTTCATTCCTCAGGTGTTTGAAAAAGGTGCATTAGCAACATTGTCCGAGAAAGAGTTAGAGAATCCAGCAGGTCCTTATATTTTGGTCGCTTCTGTCGCACAGGCATTAAAGGATTTGGCAGAATTCTATAGAAACACTTTAGATTGCAAAATCATCGGTATTTCCGGTAGTGTTGGTAAAACAAGTACGAAGGAAATGATTGCCTCTGTTTTAGCCGAAAAGTACGATGTTTTAAAGACTGAGGGAAATTATAATAATGAAATTGGTATGCCTTTAACAATCTTAAAGATTCGTGAACACCATGAAATTGCAGTGATTGAAATGGGAATCAGTGATTTTGAAGAAATGCATCGTCTTGCCAAGGTATCACGTCCGGATGTTTGTGTAATTACCAATATTGGTACTTGTCATTTGGAAAATTTAGGGGATCGCGACGGAGTGTTCCGTGCGAAAACTGAAATGTTTGATTATGCACAAGAAGATTGTTTTGTTGTATTAAATGGGGATGATGATCGATTGGTTCAAGTGAAAAATGTTCATGGAAACGAACCAATATTCTTTGGAATTGAAACAGAACAGAAGGTTAAAGCAATATCCTATCAGACCAATGGAATTTTAGGAACAGAAGTAACCATTAATTATCAGGGAGAGGAATTTACGACAGTAATTCCAATTCCGGGATATCATATGATTTATAATGCTATGGCTGCTTTGTGCATTGGTAAGCATTTCGGTATGAGTTTTCAAGAAATTGATGCTGGAATCAGAAAACTGAAAGCAATTTCCGGACGAAATCGAATTTTTGAAAAAGACGGTTTTATTGTCATTGACGATTGCTATAATGCAAATCCAATGTCTATGGAAGCTTCTTTAAAAGTTCTTTCTAATGCAAAAGGAAGAACAGTTGCAATCCTTGGAGATATGTTTGAACTTGGGAAAGATGAAGAAGCTTTACACTATCATGTGGGAAGAATTGCTGCCAGAGAAAATATTAATCTTGTTATTTGTATTGGAAATTTGGCTAAAAAAATTGCGGAAGGTGCCAAAACAGGAAAATGTTCTGTACTATACTTTGAATCCAAAGACGCCTTCATAAAAGAAATGAAAGAATTGTTGAAAAAGGGGGATACAATATTAATTAAGGCATCCAACGGGATGCGTTTTAAAGAATTGGTTGAAGTTTTAGAGGGATAATATATGAAAAGATGTTTGTTTACCTTTATTCTGATAGTCATAACATCTGTTTCCTTGAATAACTCAGTATTTGCAGCGAATGACTATTATAAGCAATTAAATGATCGACAGAAATCATTATATCAAATGATGTACGATAAGTTTGTGATTGATTTTGAACTGGAATTTACCATTTCTGTGAATCAGGTTTATGAAAGAATTCCATTAGTTCGTGTAGCGGGCTCTTATCGAAATGATGTGTATCTGGCTTATTCTGCTTTGGTAAATGACAATCCTGATTTTTTCTGGGGAAGACAGTTATTGTTTCACTACACCGGTGGGGATTTGTTAATGGATCAGATTTTACAGTCCAGTAAACTATCAGATTGTAAGTTTTCGATTATACAAGATAAAACATATAATTACAAATATCAGAAATTGTACGATAATGCGATGATTAAAGCGATTCGAACTATTAATAAAAGAACAAAGAATACGAAATCGAAGTATAAAAAACTTTGTGCAATTCATGATTATATTTGTAAGAAGACCAGGTATGATTTCAAGCATGGTGGCATCGCAAAAGTAAAATATGCATATCTTCATAATGCGTATGGTGCTTTTGTAAAAAACAAAGCAGTGTGCGACGGATATTCTTTTGCAATGAAGTCCTTATGCGATTTTTATAATATTCCTTGTCTTGTTATTTATGGAAAAGCAAAGAATGATTATGGGGCATATGAGAAACATGTATGGAATGCCGTAAAGATTAATAAAAAGTGGTATATGTTAGATTGTACATGGGATGATTCCTCAAAATCAAAAAAGTGGTTTTTATGTGGAAAGAGGCAAATATCAAAAACACATATTATGATCCCAAAGGATTCGAATGTATTGTATTTCAATTATTTTACGTATCCTAAGATTTCTAAGAAAAATTACAGAAAATAGTTATTTTACAAAATCTTTCCAGAGTAATTCAGTGATAGATACACATAATACTAGTGTAACAACTTCAATTGAAAAGTTGCAAACTGAATTATAAATATGGAGGAGATTTATTATGGAT
>JAILRZ010000017.1 GCA_024697845.1 Eubacterium sp.
TAGTGAAGGAGCAAAGGCTAAAATCGAAGCTGCAGGCGGAACTTGCGAGGTGATCTAATATGTTAGAAACCTTAAAGAAAGCAGTTAAAGTAAAAGAAATCAGAAAAAGATTATGGTATACCTTGTTCATGTTAGTTGTAGTACGTTTAGGATGTCAGATTCCTATTCCGTTTGTTAACAGTGAACAGGTACAGCAGATAATGAGCGGATTTAAGGAGGACTTCAGTTTCTTCTCCGCCATTACTGGTGGTTCCTTGGAAAAGATGTCTATCTTTGCATTGAACATTACACCTTACATTACAGCATCCATCATTATGCAGTTGTTAACAATTGCAATTCCTAAGTTGGAAGAACTTCAGAAAGATGGAGAAGAAGGCAGAAAGAAAATTGCCGAAATTACCCGTTACTTAACAGTAGGATTAGCATTAATCGAATCAACAGCTATGATTATCGGTTTTGCAAATCAGGGTGTCTTTACAACAGACTCCGGTTTAGCATATGATGCAACAAGCTGGAGAAAATGGGGAGTAATCCTCACAGGTATTATTGCAATGACAGCCGGTTCAGCAGTTTTGATGTGGATCGGTGAACAGATTACAGAAAAGGGTGTTGGAAATGGTATCTCAATCGTATTGACAATCAATATTATTGCAGGTATGCCAAGTGACATCGCTGGTTTATTTAAAACATATGTAATCGGTGCTGAACAGTCAGTCGGTATGAGATTAGTATCTACATTAGTGATTCTCGGTGTTTTGGTCGGAATCGTGGTATTAGTCGTAATCCTTCAGGCTGCTACAAGAAACATTGCAGTACAAATGTCACAGAAGGTTCAGGGAAGAAGACAGGTTGGTGGACAGCAGTCCAGCATTCCGTTGAAGGTCAATACAGCCGGCGTTATTCCAATTATCTTTGCGTCTTCATTGATGCAGTTCCCGGTTGTAATTTTAAGATTCTTCAACAAACAGCCAGGATGGACAAACTATTTGAGTCAGCAGTATTGGTGCAAACCTGCACAGCTTAAGTACTCACTTGGTTTTCTGTTTTATCTTGCGTTGATTATCTTCTTTGCATATTTCTATACTTCAATTACATTCAACCCAAGAGAAGTTGCAAAGAACTTAAGCGATCGTGGTGGATTTATTCCTGGAATCAGAAGTGGTAAGCCAACAGTTGCTTATTTAACATCAATCTTGAATTATATTATTCTGATTGGAGCAGTTGGTTTAATTATTGTTGCTGTTATTCCTATTTTAGCATCAGGTCTTGCGGGTGCAAATGTTGGATTCGGTGGAACATCCGTAATCATTATCGTAGGTGTTATTCTTGAAACACTTCAGACAATCAAGTCAATGATTACAGAAAGAAACTACAGCACAGTTAAGGGAATATTCTAATTATTTTAATGGATATATTATTTAGGTGACAGTCTTTTGACTGCCCCCTACAATGATATTTGTGAAAAAAGCAAACGAAACATGGAAAAGATTTGAAAACATCCGATGGGATGTCAGGAGGAATATTATGAAGATCATTATGTTAGGTGCACCTGGTGCAGGAAAAGGAACCCAGGCAAAAATGATTGCTGAAAAATATACAATCCCACATATTTCTACAGGGGATATTTTTAGAGCAAATATTAAAAACGGTACTGAATTAGGAAAAAAAGCTAAGACATACATGGATGCAGGACAGTTAGTTCCTGATGAATTAGTTGTAGACTTAGTTATTGATAGATTTAAAGAAGATGATTGCAAGAATGGATATGTATTAGATGGTTTCCCACGTACCATTCCACAGGCAGAGGCTTTAACAAAAGCGTTGGAAGCAATCGGAGAAAAAGTAGACTATGCGATTGATGTAGACGTTCCTGATGAAAACATTGTAAATCGTATGGGAGGAAGAAGAGCTTGTGTTGGATGTGGTGCTACATATCACATTAAATATAGTCCGACAAAGGTTGAAGGAAAATGTGATAAGTGTGGAGAAGACTTAATTATCCGTGAAGATGATAAGCCGGAAACAGTATTAAGCAGACTGGAAGTATATCATAATCAGACACAGCCATTAATCGATTACTATACTGAACAGGGAATCTTAAAGACTGTTGATGGAACAGTTGATATGAAAGACGTATTCAATGCAATCGTTGATATTTTAGGAGAATAAAAATGCCAGTTACAATTAAATCGAATAGAGAAATTGAAATTATGCGGGAGGCAGGAAAAATTCTTGCTGATGTATATGAAGAATTAATTGAACAGGTGAAGCCGGGAATGTCTACCTATGAAATCGATCAGCTTGGAGAAAAACTGATTTGTAAACATGGGTGTGTTCCGGAATGTAAAGGATATGAAGGATATCCTGCAGCCTTTTGCGTATCTGTGAATGATGTAGTCGTTCATGGGATTCCTAGAAAAGATGTCATTGTTCAGGAAGGCGATATCGTGAGTCTGGATTCAGTGTTATCTTATAAAGGTTACATGGCTGATGCGGCAAGAACTATTGCTATCGGCGAAATCAGCAAAGAAGCGCAGCAGTTAATTGATGTAACGAAACAGTGCTTTTTTGAAGGGTTAAAGTATGCGAAAGCAGGAAATCATCTGAATGATATCTCGACAGCCATTGGTCAGTATGCGGAAAAATTCGGATACGGTGTTGTTAGAGATTTAGTAGGTCACGGAATTGGAAAAGATATGCATGAAGACCCGCAGATTCCGAACTTCCCGCAGAAAAGAAGAGGAATCAAGTTGCAGCCGGGAATGACATTGTGTATTGAACCGATGATTAACGCTGGTGATTGGCGTGTGGCGTTCATGGATGATGAATGGACTGTGGTAACAGATGATGGTTCGTTGGCGGCACATTATGAAAATACAGTGCTGATTACTGATGGTGAACCGGAAATATTGACATTGAAATAGGAGGAAAAAGTTTTGTCAAAGGCAGATGTAATTGAAATTGAAGGAACAGTAGTAGAAAAATTACCAAATGCAATGTTCCGTGTAGAATTAGAAAATGGACATATTGTCCTTGCACACATTAGTGGAAAACTTCGTATGAACTACATTAAAATTCTTCCGGGAGATAAGGTAACAATTGAAATGTCACCTTACGATCTTTCCAAAGGAAGAATCATATGGCGTGATAAATAAACAACGCATTTAGAAATAACATGTACGAAGATGGGTGCTAGCATCAATCTTCGTACTATGTTATTTCTAAATATGTTGCGCGTAAGCGCACTGAGATGAGCGAAGCGAAATCGAAGTGGCGTTGTTTATAGTAGAGATGAAACGAAGCGGAATCGAGCTGGCGCAGGTCTTATAAAAAGAAGAACTGCGCGAGAAGCGAAATCGAGCTGGCGCAGGTCTTAAAAAAGAAGTTAAAAAAATAAAAAAACCTATTGCATACTATTCAAAGGTGTGATAATATATTAAACGGACTTTTTTGTGAAAGGAGGAACTAACTGTGAAAGTAAGATCATCAGTTAAACCAATTTGCGAAAAATGCAAAGTCATTAAAAGAAAAGGAATCGTAAGAATTATTTGCGAAAATCCAAAACACAAACAGCGTCAGGGCTAATAATAGTTTGATGAGAGTGAATGATGAAAGATTATTCACTTGTTTGTGCGCTTGTAGATAGGAATCTACAAACAAATTTGCGGCTGCAGCGATACATATGTATTGCTATCAAATATTCGCAGGTGTCAAGTCCTGCGGCGTGAGGCAAGGCCTCAATGTGGTTTATCCACAATAATATTGATAAGAAATTGCTGAAACTTAACTTATCAATGAGGAAACTTTAAATGATGAATATATGGGTGCGTACAACATTTCAGACGCGTTTCGCGGGCTACGTTATTGATATATTCATACAAATTAACTAATGGAGGTTATACACATGGCTCGTATTTCAGGTGTTGATTTACCAAGAGAAAAGAGAGTTGAAATTGGTTTGACTTATATTTATGGTATCGGTCTTTCAAGTTCAAAGAGAATCTTAGCAGATGCCGGGGTTAATCCAGACACACGTTGTAAGGATTTAACTGACGATGAAGTTAAGAAGATCAGTGAAGTAATCGATGCTAGTCAGACTGTAGAAGGTGATTTAAGAAGAGAAATCGCGTTAAACATTAAGAGATTACAGGAAATTGGATGTTATAGAGGCATCCGTCATAGAAGAGGACTTCCGGTTCGTGGTCAGAATACAAAGAATAATGCCAGAACTCGTAAGGGTCCAAAGAGAACTGTAGCAAACAAGAAAAAATAATTAGAAACCCATAAGGGAGGTTAGTTTTAAAATGGCTAAGAAAGTTACAAAAAAAGTGACAAAGAAGCGTGTTAAGAAAAACGTTGAACACGGACAGGCACATATTCAGGCATCTTTCAATAACACAATTGTTACATTAACAGATGCAGAAGGAAATGCTTTATCATGGGCTAGTGCTGGCGGTCTGGGATTTAGAGGTTCAAAGAAATCTACTCCTTATGCAGCTCAGATGGCAGCAGAAACTGCTACAAAGGCAGCTTTGGTACATGGTTTAAAATCAGTAGATGTTATGGTA
>JAILRZ010000018.1 GCA_024697845.1 Eubacterium sp.
ACAGAAACACCGGTCATTTGATTGGTACCCAGTCTTCCTACCATTACATTGTCTAACAGTCCTACCAGATTCGTCATTAAGGTTTGAATCACGATTGGAAGGGCAATGACAAAAACTCTCCTATAAAATGTTTTATCTCCAAAATATTTTTGTCGTATTGTCGTATTCATACATTACTCCATTTGAAATCTTCTATATTTAAGTAATTTCTAGAATAACATATTCAGTTTAATTTTCAACAGGAAGATAAGAATGTCGCAAGGGAAGCGAAACAACTGAAATAATCTGATTGAAAAAACGCACAAATACAAAAATAACTGTTGACAATTCTTTCTAGGGGGGCTATATTAAGGACAGAAGTAATTAGCACTCAAAAAAAGCGAGTGCTAATAAAACGTAAGGAGGTAGTTATGGAACTGAATGAAAGAAAAGAAAAAATTCTAAATGCAGTCATTAAGAACTACTTAGAAACCGGAGAACCGGTAGGTTCCAGAACTATTTCGAAATACACAGACCTGAATCTAAGTTCTGCGACCATTCGAAATGAAATGTCCGATCTGGAGGAAATGGGATACATTGTTCAACCGCATACGTCGGCGGGACGAATTCCTACTGATAAGGGATATCGTTTCTACGTAGATAATATATTGAAGGAAAAGATGTCAGAATTGGATGATCGCGAAAAGCGTGTCACGGAAAAGGAAGACCTTCTTCTGGAAAAAGTTGATAAAGTTGAAAATCTATTGCAGAATATGGCGAAGGTACTGGCCAACAATACGAATTATGCAACGATGGTTTCTACGCCGAAATCACAAGGGAATAAAATTAAGTTCATTCAATTGTCGGTGTTAGATGAACAGCAGTTGTTGTGTACAGTTGTTTCAGATAAGAATCATGTTGTAAATAAGATTCTTAAGATGCAACAGGATGTGACTCAGGAAATGATGGTTCGTTTGAATGTGGCATTAAATACAGCATTAGCAGGATTATCATTGGAAGAGATTAATCTTGGTGTGATTTCCGCATTGACCTCTCAGGCTGGGGAGTTGGAAGGCTTAGTGAACGAGGTTCTAAAAGCAATTACTGAAGCAATTTCTACGGAATCTCAGATGAAAATCTACACATCCGGAGCAACGAATATTTTCAAATATCCGGAGCTCAGCGATAAGGAGAGAGCCAGTCAGTTGCTGACAACATTGGAAGAAAAATCCCAGTTAACGGAACTGATTAATGAAGGGGATGATGAAACAGGAATTCAGGTTTATATCGGAAGTGAAAGTCCGGTACAGTCCATGAAAGATTGTAGTGTGGTTACTGCAACTTATGAATTGGAAGATGGATTCAAAGGAACCATTGGAATTATCGGTCCGAAGAGAATGGATTATGACAAGGTGGTTGAAACACTGAGAAATGTGAAAGAACAGCTCAGTGAAAGCTATAAAAAGAAAGACTAGTTGACGCAGAACAATCAATGAAAGGAAACGATATGAAAGATAAGAAATTAGAAAATGAAGTTTTGGATGAGATGGATGAAAATACTGTCGAAGAAGAAACTTTAGCAAAAGATGTAGCTGATTCAGAAGGGACAGAAGAAACTGCTGAGGTATGTTCGGAGGAAGAAACCGAAGAACAGGGAGAGGAAAAAGAGGCAGAGTCTTCTGAGGAAACTTCTTCAGATAAAAAGAAAAAAGATCCAAAGGATGAAAAGCTGGAGGAATTAAATGACAAATATCAAAGACTGTTTGCGGAGTTTCAAAATTACAGAAACCGTAGTGAAAAAGAAAAAAGCAGTATGTTTGATATGGGGGCCAGAAACATTATTGAAAAGTTCCTGCCAATCGTAGATAACTTTGAAAGAGGAATTGCTTCTCTTAGCGAAGAAGATTTGAAATCGCCGGTAGGTCAGGGAATGGATATGATTTTCAAACAGATGGAAAAGACTCTTGGAGAATTAGGAGTGGAAGCCATTGAGGCCCAGGGAAAGGAATTTGATCCGGAACTTCACAATGCGGTGATGCAGGTGGAAGATGAAGAACTGGATGAGAATACCGTGGCACAGGAATTGCAGAAGGGATATATCTACAAAGGAACTGTAATTCGTCACAGTATGGTTTCCGTAGTGACAAAATAATCACGAATAAATCGCTTGAATCAAAGAGCGATTTGATATAAATGAAAAATCAATGATTCGTTTCAAAACGAATTCAATCAAAATTAGGAGGAATAGATCATGGGAAAGATTATTGGTATTGATTTAGGAACAACAAACTCTTGTGTAGCAGTTATGGAAGGTGGAGAACCTACTGTTATCACAAATGCAGACGGTGGAAGAACAACTCCATCCGTTGTAGGTTTTAAGAAAGACGGAGAACGTTTGGTTGGTGATTTGGCAAAACGTCAGGCAGTTACAAATGCAGAAAGAACAATTTCATCAATTAAGAGACATATGGGTTCTGACTATAAAGTTACTATTGATGATAAGAGCTATACACCACAGGCAATTTCAGCAATGATTCTTCAGAAATTAAAAGCTGATGCAGAAGCATATTTAGGTGAAAAAGTATCTGAAGCAGTAATTACCGTTCCTGCATATTTCAACGATGCTCAGAGACAGGCAACTAAGGATGCCGGAAAAATTGCAGGTTTGGAAGTTAAGAGAATTATCAACGAACCAACTGCAGCAGCATTGGCTTATGGATTAGACCATGAAGGCGAACAGAAAATCATGGTATACGATTTAGGTGGTGGTACTTTTGACGTATCCGTTATCGAAATCGGTGATGGTGTTATTGAAGTATTGGCAACATCCGGTGACAATAAGCTCGGTGGTGATGACTTTGATAAGAAGATTATGGATTATATGGTTGCTGACTTTAAGGCTCAGACCGGTGTGGATCTTTCTAATGACAAGATGGCAATGGAAAGAGTTAAAGCAGAAGCAGAAGATGCAAAGAAGAAACTTTCTACAGCAACACAGGTAGAAATCAGCATTCCTTTCATCACAGCAACTGCAGAAGGCCCACAGCATTTGAATATGACATTAACAAAGGCTAAGTTTGATGAATTAACAAGAGACTTAGTAGAAAGAACAGCAATTCCGGTACAGAACGCATTAAAAGATGCAGGAATTACAGCATCAGAACTCTCTAAGGTATTATTAGTTGGTGGTTCTACAAGAATCCCGGCTGTACAGGATAAAGTAAAACAGTTAACAGGTCATGAACCATCTAAGAAGATGAATCCGGATGAATGTGTAGCTGTAGGTGCTTCTATTCAAGGTGGTAAGCTGGCTGGAGATGAAGGCGCAGGAGATATTCTTCTTCTTGATGTAACACCACTTTCATTATCTATTGAAACAATGGGTGGAATTGCAACAAGATTAATTGAAAGAAATACGACAATTCCTACTAAGAAGAGCCAGGTATTCTCTACAGCAACTGATAACCAGACAGCAGTAGATATTAATGTAGTTCAGGGTGAAAGACAGTTTGCAAAGGACAACAAGAGTCTTGGACAGTTCAGACTTGATGGTATTCCACCAGCAAAGAGAGGCGTTCCACAGATTGAAGTTACATTCGATATTGATGCAAACGGTATCGTAAATGTATCTGCTAAGGACTTAGGAACAGGTAAGGAACAGCATATTACAATTACAGCAGGTTCAAATATGTCCGATGACGATATCGATAAAGCTGTAAAGGAAGCTGCAGAATATGAAGCAGCTGATAAGAAACGTAAGGAAGCAATTGATGCAAAGAACGAAGCTGATTCTATCGTAAATCAGACAGAACAGGCTTTAAATGAAGTTGGAGATAAAATCTCTGATACAGATAAGCAGGCTGTTCAGGCAGATATTGATGCATTAAAGGCGACAATTGCCGGATGTGCTGAAGGACAGGATATTACAGATGCTCAGGTAGAAGAATTAAAGGCTGGAAAAGAAAAATTAATGAATTCTGCACAGCAGTTATTCTCTCAGATGTATCAGCAGGCTCAGGGAGCAGCAGGAGCTCAGGGAGCAGGACCTGATATGAGCGGATTCACTGGAGGAGATGCAAATGCAAACTCAGGTGATGATGTGGTTGACGGAGAATTCACAGAAGTTTAGAATTTGAATCACATCAAAAGTCGAAAGAATCACATCAAGTGATTCAAATTCGTACTGGACCAGCTCCGAAGGAATCAAATAAATAATAAAAAGAAGGACCCCGCCAGATTTGATATCTGACGGGTGTTCCTGCAATAAAGGAAATTCTAAAAACGAAAATTAATTCGTGGGAAAAGGAAAAGAAAAAATGGCAGATAAAAGAGATTATTATGAAGTGCTGGGCGTAGACAAAAACGCAGATGAAGCAACAATCAAAAAAGCATATCGTCAGTTGGCTAAGAAGTATCATCCGGATGCAAATCCGGGAGAGGAAGCTGCGGCAAAGTTTAAAGAAGCTTCTGAGGCTTATGCAGTATTAAGTGACGCTGAAAAGAGACGTCAATACGATCAGTTTGGTCATGCGGCCTTTGAAGGTGGCGCAGGCGGAGCCGGTGGATTTGACTTTAGCAGTTTTGATTTTGGAGATATTTTCGGCAGTGGATTCGGAGATATTTTTGGAGATATTTTTGGCGGTGGAAGAAGCAGCCGAAGAAACAGCAACGGACCAATGCGTGGAGCAGACGTACGTGTGGGAGTGACGATTACATTTGAAGAATCAGTAACCGGTTGCAAGAAAGATTTATCAATTAATTTTAAAGATACCTGTAAAACCTGTAATGGAACAGGAGCAAAACCGGGAACTTCTCCACAAACCTGTACACAGTGTAACGGTACCGGACAGTATGTAACAAAACGTCAGACCATGTTTGGAATGATGCAGTCCGTGGATACTTGTCCAAACTGTCATGGAGAAGGAAAAATTGTCAAAGAAAAATGTCCGGATTGTTATGGAGCTGGATACAAGCAGATTCGTAAGACAATTTCCGTGGATATTCCGGCAGGAATCGATGACCGTAATCGTATTCGTGTAAACGGAGAAGGAGAACCGGGAAAGAACGGTGGACCACGTGGAGATTTGTTGGTAGATATTCGTGTGATTCCGAGCAGAGAATTCCAGCGTGATAATATGGACATCTATAATACAACTTACATTTCTTATGCACAGGCAGCTTTGGGTGGAGATGTTCGTGTAAAGACGATTTACGGTGATGTAAAGACAACTATCAAACCGGGAACACAGACTGGAACCCGTGTCCGTTTAAAAGGCAAAGGAATGCCACATATTCATAGTATGCAAACCAAAGGAAATCAGTATACAACTTTAGTGGTACAGGTTCCGACACACTTAAATAGTGAACAAAAAGAATTGTTGAAGAAGTTTGATGAAATATCCGGAAATACATTAAAGGAATTTGAAGGAGAACCGGAACAGGAAAAACCAAAAAAGAAATTCTTTAAGAAATAAGACAGCAGATGGTTGAGAGACTTTAGGAGGCAAGATGCAGGAAACACGAGAGACAAAAGATATTAGTGTTTTTATTGACGAGTCCGGTAGCATTACAAAAACAAAGGTGTCACAGAATCAGTATTTTGTGATTGCCCTGTTATTTACCAGGGATTCATTGAAAATAAAGAGACAGTTCCGAAAGGGAATTGCCTCTTTATTAAAGAAACCTAAATATAAGCATCTGATGGATCGAGATAGTGAAATCAAAGGCTCAGAAGTTTCGGAAAACCGAAAAAAAGCAATTTATGACCGAATTATCAGAAATTGTGGGAATGATTTTGAACTGGGAATTATTGTAATGAATAATGACCATACCACAGATGACTTTATTAAAAATCATGCAAGAACATTTAACTATGTTCTTCAATTATATTTGGATCATTGTTTTCGACATAAAAGTAAGTTTGCGAAAAATGTTCATGCAATGAATCTGATGATTGATGAACAAAACATTGCAACAGATACCCGGTATACATTGGATGACTATCTGGAACAACAGTTTACGGTATATCATCCGCTTTGTGATCACTTTAACGTGGAATATGTTGACTCTAAACAGCATTCTATGATTCAGTTGATTGATTTTATTGCTAATACGTTTTACAGAAATCTGGAAAAACATGATGAAATCAGTAAGGAAACGGTAGAAATGTTAATGGAGCATGTGATTGGCGGAGATATTTTTCTGTTTCCAAATACCCATGACACGAAATTATTTTTATAAAAAGCAAAAGAGAAAATAGAAGAAGGAGTAAGCGATGATTCAGTTAAAGTCTTTAAAATGTCCGGAATGTAATGCTACATTAAATATGCCGGAACACTCAGTGGATTATGTGAATTGTCCCTATTGTGGAAACCGAGTTTTTGTGGACGTGGATGGAGAACATATCATTCGTCATGTCGATGAAGCACAAATCAGACAAACACAAGCAGATGAAAGAATCATTTTCAGTGAGATCATGAAAGAAGCCCAAGAGGTGGGACGGATTGAAAAAAGAAAATTGAACAATATTAAATTGGTAAATCTATGGTTGTTCCTATGTGTGGCAGGGGCTTTTTTGTTTGGACTCACGATGGAAGGAAACCGAAATTTGTCCATCGTTTTTTTTGCGGCAACATTTTTGGGGGTTGTTTTAGGGATTCCATATTTGCTCATTAAAATTTTTAAATGTTAATTAGTAAATCGGAAAGTAAAAATGCATTGGAAGAAAGGAAAAGAGAAATGGTTCAATTAAAGTCCTTAAAATGTCCTGAGTGTGGTTCTGTGTTAACCATACCGGAAAATGTAACAGATTATTATCAATGCCCATATTGCGGAACACAGGTTTTTATGAGTGCTGATGGAGAACGTGTAATACATCACATTGATGAGGCAGGGATTCGTTATGTTGAAGCGGAAGAACGGGTACAAATCCAGGAAAGACAGTTAGAGAATCGAAAAAGAAAAGCGAAGAAGAATGTTCAGGAATGCAAGAATAAATCCATTGGTTTGTGGTTTGGGGCAGTGTTGGTGTTGGGAGTACTTATGATTGATACGCTGGAGAAAAACAGGGCATTTTCAATGGCGTGTTTTGTGGCGGTAGGAACAATTTTGATTCTAGGTATACCATTTATGCTCATTGGCCTTTTGAAAAAATAGAAAAAGAAACTTTTAGAGAGCATTTACCTTAAAAGGTAAGTGTTTTTTATTGACGTATGATAGGATTTGGCGTTACAATATACATATGTATGATTTGATACCATAACTTAGGTTTTGTAGCATTATAGGAGGTAAAAAATGAAAAAGAGATTATCGATTATACTATCGTATACCTTGACGTTAGTATTGGTATTGTCGATGATTCCGGTCAATACTTTTGCCGGAACGGAAAAGGTATCCACTTGGGAGCAGTTGAAAGAGGCTCTGGAAAGTGGAGAAACAGATATTTATCTCAAAGAAGATGCGCCGATTGTGGCAACATCAGATATCGAAGTCACATTAACAAAGGATCAAAATGTTCGAGTGTATTCTGAAAGTGGAGAGGATCTCATTAGTATGGATTACACGAATTTTGGAATTCATGTGTACGGAGAAGGACAAATCAGCTTCCAAAATATTCCGTTTGCGAATTACACAAATCCTTGTCTGGTAAATGAGGCTTCAGATACGGTAGAGATGTTTATTGAAAACTGTGGATTCTTCCATGGGGACGGAGCAAAGATTGAAGGAAAATATATTGAAGGATCGACTCCGAAAAATACGTTAAAGAGAGCAGTCAGTGCTGTACCGATTGAAATCACCGATGGGCCGGGCTACATAATTAATACGACGGATTCTTTCTCAAGAAATAATATGTTTTCCGTTGAACTTGAAGAGTCTATGAAATTCTGTGATTTCCAAATCGTTAATTTAATACATCAAAACGAGAATGCCACCGGTAATTTTGAATTATCAGTTATGGATTACGAGGAAGAACGTGAATGCTATAGTGATAGTTGTCCGGTTGTAGATGGGGGAGGAGCAATTCCTTTGGGCGATTTAAGACCGGGAAATTATCTCCTTACAGTGAGCTATTCCGGAGATGGTTCAAATCCATCGGATGTATATGAGCATAATATTGAAATTACAAAACTACATACCCAGACTTCTCTTTTTGTTTATAGTAATGACACCGGAAAGGCAGACATTTATATGTTTTCCGATGCTAATATTGGTTATCCGGTAGAGACAAATGCATCGGTAGAGGTTTATCAGTTGTTAGATCAGGACAATCATCCGGTGTTCAATTTATCAAAAGCAGTAAATAATGCATTGTTTTGCAATGAATCGATAGAGGTGTGGAATGGTTATGCTGAGACGTCTATCGTGGATATGCCGGGAGGACTCTATAATGTTGTTGTAAATGTAGCAGAGGGTGAATTTTTCTATAAAGATACCTGCAATAAAACCATTAGTGTGGAGGGAACGCAAGAAATAACGACAGAAGAACCTCGTACAGAGGAACCAACCACAGTGGAACCGCAGACGGAAGAACCGACTACGGAACTTCAGCCGGAACCAACCACAGAGGAACCACAGACAGAAGAACCGACTACGGAACCTCAGCCGGAACCAACGACGGTGGAACCGCAGACAGAAGAACCGACTACGGAACCAACGACAGAAGAACCAACGACAGAAGAACCAACCACAGAAGAACCAACGACAGAAGAACTGACCACAGTTGAAAATGCAACAGAGTTAACCACTGTTGAGGTGACCTCAGCTACAGAACAGGGAACTGTTCCAAAAGTTCCGGGTGAGAAAGATCCTAGAGGTTCTACCTATAGAATTCTGCAATTGAAACAGAAGAAAGTTGGCAAGAGATCTTTGAAGGTTCGATGGAGAAAAGTAAAGGGAGCAAAGAAGTATGTGGTTTATGCAAGCAAATGCGGACGCACGAAAAAGTGCAAGAAGATTGCGGTAACCACAAAGAATAGTTATACATATAAGAAATTGAAACCGGGAACTTATTATAAGCTCATGGTTGTTGCAAAGGATAAAAACAACAAGGTTCTTTCTATTTCCAAACTGGTTCACATTGCCACGAAGGGTGGAAAGAAAGGAAATGATAAGGCAGTTAAAGCAAATGCGAATAAAATTGCTTTGAAGGTTGGAAAAACCTTTAAACTGAAGGGAAAAGCGGTTCCACAGTCGAAGGAATTAAAAGTTACTCGTCATCGTGGAGTGAAGTATGAAAGTGATAATAAGAACATTGCATCTGTTAATGGAAAAGGTGTGGTTAAAGCAAAAGCAAAGGGAACATGTAAAATATACGTGTATACACAGAATGGCTTTAATAAAGTTGTAAAAGTCACTGTAAAATAGTTTTATGATTCATAAGGGTTTTACATTTGAAGATAATGTAAAACCCTTATTGACAGAAAAGAGATAGGAACGGAACGGCAAAATGTCAAAAATCAAAGTGGTTTTTAAAAACATAAGTTGGTTGGCAGTATCACAGATGGTTAACAGCATCTGTGCATTTTTCTGGACCATTGTTATTGCAAATTACCTGGGAGTGGAGCAATATGGAGTGATTTCTTTTTCCGGCTCCTTCATTGGAATTACAATAATCTTAATTGATTTGGGAATGACAACTTATGTAACCAGGGAAGTGGCACGGAATCGGAGTAAACTGGACGAATATGTGAATCTGGTTATTCCGATAAAAATTATTTTGTCTGTTGCCGTTCTATTTTTGAGTGGGATTCTTTTTGTTTTTCTGAATTGCGAAAAAATCACAATTCTCGTTACGCTAATCTATATGATTGAGATGATTCTTATGACGTTCACTCAATTAATTAATGGAATCTTTCAAGCGTTTGAGGAGGTAAAATATCAGGCCATCGGCTGCCTAATTAATTGCGGCTTGTTGATTGTTTCTATTTTAGTGACAATTACTTTGGATTTGGGAATTATTGCAATTGCCATATCTTATGTGATTGGATACTGTGGTTTCTTTAGCTTTATGGCATGGAGATATTGGAAACAATTCGGAGTACCACATCCACAGCTTGCGTTCAAACAGGCAGTGACTACAATCAAGAATTCCTTACCCTTTGGAATCACAACGCTGTTCAACACCATTTATTTCGGGATTAACATTGTAATGTTGTCCGGAATGAAAGGAGATTTCGAGGCTGGAATTTACAAATCCGTTTTTAATATTCTTTTGGTTTTCACAACATTGTTTTCGGTTTACCAGCTGGTGTTGTTTCCAATAATCAGTAATTTTTTTGTAACACAAAAGGAATTAATCCGGAAAAGCTACGAGAAATCTTTAAAATATATGTTGGCAATAATCCTTCCGATGTGTAGTGGGATTTTTCTCTATGGGAAACAGGTGCTGATGTTAATCTATAATCAGTCTTATGGAGGGGCTGTGATGCCTCTTAAGATTTCTATTTGGACTGTTGTAATTCTGTTTTTGAACGGAGCCACAATGATGGTGTTAAATGCAATTGATTTGGAACGAAGGGTTACGATAATCTATCTGATGGGGGCAGGAATCAATATACTTCTGAATCTATGGTTGATTCCGAGTCATTCCTTTAATGGTTCTTCCATTGCGACCCTGGCCAGCAGTTCGGTGATTTTTGGAATTCTGCTGGCACAAATCCTAAAAACAGAGTTTCGTCCGGAACTGAGACTAGTAGTCGATGTTGTTAAAATTGTCATTGCGACAATGGGAATGTTTGGAGCACTTTGGATTTTACAGTTATCTCTTTGGTCAGGAATGATTGTGGGGATACTGATATATGGACTGTTGGTTTGTCTGCTACAAATTGTGGATGAAACTGATCGCAGATTATTGAGACATTTGATGCATAAGGAAAAATAAAGGATGAATTATACGGTTTATCAGAAAGATACATTGGAAAAATTACAAAAGGTGGAGCGGGAGATTCTGAAATTCTTTATTGATGTTTGCGAGGAAAACAGAATTGACTATTATATGTTTGGCGGTTCTTTGCTCGGAACAATCAGACATCAGGGATTTATTCCATGGGATGATGATATTGACGTCCTAATGTTTCGCAAAGATTATGAGCGTTTTGAAAAAATTATGAATGAAAAGAAGTCAGAACAATTCTATTTGGTCTCTACCCAAACAGAAAAGGATTATTTTTTGTATTTCCCAAAACTGATGATGAGAGGAACTACGTTTAAAGAATGGTGGGCTGACCAGGTTGAGTTTCCTACGGGAATCTTTGTGGATATTTTTATTTTGGATGGATTGCCGGAAAAACGGATTCGGCAAAAAAATCATATTTTTAGAACAAGAGTATTAACAAAAATGTTGGCTGTTGCCCGGTTAAAGTTTCACGGATACCCGAAGCGGATACAATATCCCATAAATTTATTTCATTGGTTGTTTCGAGTAATTCATCTTTCTCCGGAGTATTTGAAGAAAAGAACACTCTCCATTTTAGAACGCTATGATGCAAAAGAATGCAGGCAATGTTTCAGCGCAGTGACGGTTCCATATCCCCCGGTATTTGAGCAAGAGGATTTTGGAACAGCAGAGAAAGGGAACTTTGAAGGATTATCGGTGAGGATTCCCCAAAACTATGACCGCCTGTTGCGGATTCTTTATGGGGACTATATGAAACTGCCTCCGGAAAATGAACGGTATAATCACTGTACCAGTGAAATTGAATTTGGAATTTATGGTGAAGGAAAATGAGAAAGTTATTAGTAATCATACCGGCATACAATGAAGAAAAGTCTATTGTCAGTACCGTGGAAGATTTAAGGGAAAAAACAGACTTTGATTATCTGGTGATTGATGATGGGTCGACAGATCAAACCTGGCAGGTGTGTTTAAAAAATAATTATCCGGTATTGCATTTTGAAGAAAACAAAGGCTTAGGATGTGTTTTTCGAGAAGCAATTCAATATGCCTTAGAGCAGGGATATGATGCTATTGCACAGTTTGATGCGGATGGGCAGCATCGATGCATGGATTTATTAAAATTAGCAAAGCATTACGAGGAAGAAACTCCGGATGTTTATATTGGAGTTCGATGCCTGAAAGGAATGAAAAAATGGACACCAAGGGCAATAGGCAGTAAGTTGATTCGAATCTGTATCTATTTAAAAACCGGAATCAAATTAAAGGATCCGACTTCCGGACTTCGTATTTTTGGAGAAGGAGTAATGCACAGATATCTGCAGGGAGATTTTAAACGACCGGAGCCGGATATGTTGACAAAACTTTTATTGGAAGGATACGTGTTTCGGGAGACTCCGATTATTGTTGAAAAGAGAAAGTATGGAGAGTCGTTTTTAAAGGGGTTCAATGGATTTCGATTTGTAGTTGATATCTGTATGTCCATTCTAAAAACGTCGAAAAGAAAGCATACAATCAGAGAAAGAGAAATGCAAAATGGAAAAAATAAAAGTCAGTTTGATTCTTCCGGTTTATAATGTGGAAAAATATCTTCCAAGATGTCTGGACTCTCTGCTAAAACAGACCATGAGAGCTATTGAAATCATCTGTGTGAATGATGGCTCTACAGATGGAAGTCTTGCAGTTTTAAAAGAGTATGAGAAAAAATATTCGTGTATTCACGTGCTTGATAAGGAAAATGAAGGTGCTTATCGGGCAAGAGTAGATGGAATGAAAAATGTCTCAGGAAAATATGTTGGGTTTGTAGATCCCGACGATTATGTGTCAGAAGATTTTGTTGAGAAATTATACAGAAAAGCTCTGGAAACGGATGCAGATATTGTTTGTTGTGGTTTTGAGCGAATTGATGAAATTACAGGGAAAGTTTATTCCAAAGAAATGAATCATTACGGGAAAAAAGATATTCAGATGGACAGGAATCCTGAAGGAATTCTCTCGGTAAACACTGCAGTATGGAATAAACTTTACAGAGCCGAATTGTTACAGGAGAGAGAATGGTTTGATTGGATCAGACCGGTGGTGTTAGATGATTTCAATTTACTGATGTTGATTTATCGAAAGGTGAAGACGATTTCCTTTATCGATGATATTTTGTATTTTTATATTGTTCGTCCAGGTGGAATAATCATGTCCATTGACAAGAAAAAAATTGCCGGTGCGGAAACTACGATGCTTAAGATTAAGCAATTATATCAGGAGCAAGGACCGAAGGAACTGATGGAAATTGTGGACCTGATGGCTTTTCTGCATTTGGGAATTAATTTGATGTATTTTGTATCGGCAACCGATTCTGACTTTAAAGGGACAATGAAGAAGAACAGAGTGTTTCTGAATCGTAATTTTCCGACTTGGAAGAAAAGCAGATATTTGAAACTGTCTTATACGCTCAGACACGGTTTCAATAAAAAAATTGCAGTAGTCCGTTGCATTGACCAATTGCATTTGTTTCGAACGTTTCTGACAATTTATCGTTGGATGATTCGATGCTTGCATTTCGATATTAAGTGGTAAAGGATTGGGAAGAAGATGAAAGAGAAATTATTGCTGAAAATTCAAAAAAATAAAATAGACATTCTGTGGATTATATTGATTCTTACCTTGACTATTGGAATTCGGTTTAGTCCGTTGGTTTTAAATGATTTTTCCAAAAGCTACAACACAGTCTTCGCAGATGCTTCGTATATTCCATACACCAACGATCCGGGAGATTCTTATTACTATGCAAGAAGAATCCGGGACTTTGCAGAGGGTGAAAATCCGGTGCAACCGTTAAGCCGGGCAGGGGTGGATAAAAAGATGATTACCTTGAGTGAGAAAAGGGACGAAGCGTGGACCAGGAATCTGTTTCCGATTATTGGTGCGTTCTTTTTGAAAATCTGTAATCTTTTTGGAATCAGTAATTTGTTGACAGTTGGTACAATATATGAAGCATTTCTAATTGGACTGGCGTCAAGTTTGTTATACCTTTTTATCAAGAATCGAACCAATCGTTTTGGTGGTGTGGCGGCAGCGGTTCTGTTAACGTGCGGAACTCCGGTTTTGGTAAATACGAATTGGGGACATTGTGATACGGATGGAATCCTGGTTCTGTTACCCATGGCAATGATGTTTTCTTTCTACAAGAGCCTGGAATTGGAGGACAAAAAGAGTCGAATAAAATGGAGCCTTATTTCATGTCTAATGTATATGATGATCTGCCTTTCCTGGACCTCTTATAACGTATATTATCTAGTGTTTTTTGGGGTGGGACTGGCAACTGTTCTTGGATCGTTTCTTTTGAAACCGTTATTTCCAAGTAGGATTGTAATGGTGGTGATGGCTCAGATTTTAATCAATACCATCTTTAGTTTGATTATGGATGGTAAAAGATTTATAGATGGATTGTTAAATCTTTTTGGCGCAACCTCCGGTGGTATTGGAAATGGGGTGTCTGGGTATCCATCTGCGTCTATGTATATCAGTGAGTTGCTGAAACTGTCTTGGGTATCAACGGAAATTGAACAGATTTTTGATACAACAGTAGGAACGAATATTAATATGTTAGGCGGAATCGCAGTAGTCCTTCTTACGGTGTTTACCGTAGTGGTTCTTCTGGTAATGTGTGTTCGAAAACGAAAGACAGAGGAAGAACGGTTTCGTACGATTGGTTTACAGGCGATGATTTTTATTCCTTGGCTTGTTGCAACGATTGTAATGTTATCTCAAGGAAGAAGATTTTTGGAATATATCTTAATGCCGGTATCTGTTCTGTTTGGATTGGGACTTGGATATCTAATTGATTATATTCGAAAGAATGAATTGAATTTTGTTTCCACATCAATCATTTATGCAATTTGTCTGATTGTGGTGGTGGGAACATTTATGTCTTCGGGATTGATGTTGGGAGTTGTCTCCTTTGTGGTTATTATTTTCTGTGCTGCAGTTGGAAGAAACAAGTACAAAAATATTCTTATTGTTCTTTTGACTGGAGCGTTGATTATTACTCCGGTTAATGGAGCGTATAAGGCAAGTAAGTCCTATAAGCCGGGAATTACCTCCATTTATTACGATACAGCGGAATGGATTGAAAAGAATACACCGGAGAATGCATTGATTGCCAGCTGGTGGGACTATGGATATTTTTTCCAATGTTATGGAAAACGTGCAACAATTGGGCACGGTGGAGTCTTTGATGGTCAGTATTTCTACTGGTTGGCACGTGGATTGTTTACATCAGATTACAAACTGTCTGCCGGAATTTTCAGAATGCTGGGAAATGGTGGACTGAGTGCACAAAATATTTTGACGGAAATGATGATGAATCCGGAAAAGGAATGTGAGGTATTGGAAAAGATTCTGCCGGAATCCAAAGAGGAAGCAGTTAGAATTTTAACAAAGGAATGTGATATTCCAAAAGAACGTGCAAATCAAGTGGTAAACAAAACCCATGCATCGGATGGAAAGCCAATTTATCTGGTAATTACTCAGGATATGTTTGCAAAGTTGTATGGAATTGCCTATTATGGAACTTGGGATTTTAAGAAGGGAAATACAAAATACTATTATGTTACATCTAGTATTTCTCGCCATGTAGAACCGGGAGAAACTGCTCAAGTGAATATGACAGGAAATGGAACCAATATTTCGAAGGTGTCTTATGCAATAGATGAAAAGGACAGGGTGATTCCTCATGTCTATGATCGGAACAACCATGAAATAATAGTGGATCGTCATATCTTAATTGAAAACGGAAAAATCGTAAGCGATGAAGCAAAGGAGCATGCTAAAAATGCTGTTATTATTTTCAAGGAAAATGATTATTATTCATCCATTTGCTGTAATGCTGATTTTTGTGACAGTGTTATGTTTAAACTTTTCTATACTGACGCCACAGAGCAGAATTCTTATTCGAAGGTATTTAGTACAGAAATATCTGATAAAATCTTTGGGGATCACAGTATGATACAGCACAGAATTTGTTGTCCGGGGCTAAAAACTTATCTGGGCGCTGCCAGTGTATATGAAACCAAATAAGGAAGGGGTTTTCCCTTCCTTAAAATAACAAAAAAGAATTTGAGAAAGTTTGACAGTGCTAATAATAAGTGATATATTAAAAGTACCAAGTAATTCGTTTTTTTTAGTGCATGAGGATGTAAGGCAGCTATAGGGTTGTCCGCTATGACGTGTTGGTAGAAAGGCATTCCAGATATGGGATGGCTTTTGTTTTTGCAACGAGTCAAATAAAAAGAAAGGGAATTTTTTGCATTTATGGAAAAAATTCCCTTTCTTTTTATTTGACGACTGCCATACAGTGCCGGAAAATGCATCGCATTTCCCGGCACTGTATGGCAGAGCCACTCGCTTTGCGAGTGGCTGTTGCAAAAACAAAGGGGTTACATTACTCGCAAAGCGAGTGGCCGTTACAAAAACAAAGGGGTTACGTTAATCGCTTTGCAAGTGGCTGTTGCAAAAACAGAGGAGTTGCAAAATAAACCGTGAATGTGCTATGATTATACATTGATACACTTTTGAGAAAAGGAAAGAATTATGAAGTGGAATAAATATCGTTTAAAGACAACAACCCAGGCAACAGATTTTGTATGCGGATTGTTAATTGAATTAGGAATCAGTGGAATGGAAGTAGAAGATAACATTCAACTTTCCGAAGAAGAAAAGAAAATACAGTTTATAGATTATTTGGCAGATTTGCCGGAGGATGATGGGACTGCATATATTAGTTTCTATACAGAAGAAAACGATGATGCAGAAGGACTGCTGGAGCAGTTAAGAGAAAAACTGAAGGAAGCAAATACCTTTTTAGATGTGGGAGAAGGAAGTATCGAAAAAAGTATTACTGAGGATGTGGACTGGGTGAATAACTGGAAGAAGTATTTTAAATCCTTCACAGTAGATCGCTTCTTTATTAAGCCTACCTGGGAAGAACCGGATGAGAAATACAAAGATATGCAAATGATTGAGATTGATCCGGGGACTGCTTTTGGGACAGGAAAGCATGATACAACACAACTTTGTATCAAGCAGTTAATTCAATATATGAAAGCCGGAGATACGGTGTTGGATTTGGGATGTGGTAGTGGAATCCTATCCATTGTTGCAAAGAAGTTGGGAGCTGGGGCAGTATCAATGACAGATATTGATCCGGCAGCCATGGTAGCGTCTAAGGAAAATTTTGAAGTCAATCATATTGCAACCGATGATGTGGAAATGATGGATGGCAATGTGCTGGAAGATGAAGCAATGCAGCAGCATTTTGAAGAAAAACAATTTGATGTTGTGGTGGCAAACATTCTGGCAGATGTCATTATTCCAATTGCAGGGATTGTAGATCGTTTCTTAAAGCCGGGAGGAATCTTTATTTCCTCAGGAATCATTTATATGAAAGAAGATGATGTTGTGCAGGCAATTGAGAAGAATCAGGGATTGGAACTGTCTGCGATTGAAAAACAAGGCGACTGGCGTGCCATTATGGCAGTGAAAAAATAGAAGGAAAAGCAATGTATAGATTTTTTGTAGAAGGAAATCAAATCGGGGAAGATAGCATTTCCATTACAGGAACGGATGTGAACCACATCAAAAATGTGTTAAGAATGAGAGTTGGAGAAACGGTTCTTATTAGTGATGGAAAGGACAGGGAATATACTTGTAGTATTTCTGAACTGTCTGACGAAGAAGTGATTGCAAAAATAGAAGATGTGAATGGACCGGAAAGAGAATTGTCGGTTCGTGTGACCTTATTCCAGGCGTTGCCCAAAGGGGATAAGATGGAAACTATTATCCAAAAAATGGTGGAATTGGGTGCTTATGAAATTGTGCCGGTAAGCACGAAGCGCTGCGTGGTAAAATTGGATGATAAGAAGGCAGGGAAAAAGACAGAGCGTTGGAATGCCATCTCCTTAAGTGCTGCAAAACAGTCTAAACGAGGAATTGTCCCAAAAGTAACCACACCGGTTTCTTATAAAATGGCATTAGAACAGGCGAAGGAACTGGATCTGATTCTAATACCTTATGAGAATGCGGAAGATATGAATTATACACGGGAAATCATTGAGGGGATTCACAAGGATATGACTATAGGCGTGTTTATAGGTCCCGAAGGTGGCTTCGCTCCAGAAGAAGTGGAAGCAGCAGTAATTGCCGGAGCAAAAGAAATCACATTAGGAAGAAGAATTCTTCGAACAGAAACGGCGGGAATGGCACTAATGTCTACGATTATGTTTCTCAATGAAGAATAGGAGAAGATAAGAAAATGGAAGTGTATTTTGATAATTCAGCCACCACCAAAGTCAGCCCATCCGTACAGGAAGTGGTTGTAAAGGTGATGACAGAAGATTTTGGAAATCCTTCCTCCATGCATATGGTGGGAGTACATGCAGAAAAATATATTAAGGAAGCACAGGAAAATATTGCTAAGACATTGAAAGTGGATCCGAAGGAAATCTATTTTACTTCCGGTGGTACCGAGTCCAATAATATGGCAATTATCGGAACGGCAAGGGCTAATAAAAGAAGTGGAAACAGAATTATTACGACAATGGTGGAACATGCATCTGTAGGCGCTACGATGAAATATCTGGAAGATGAAGGGTTTGAGGTGATTTACCTTCCGGTGGATTCT
>JAILRZ010000030.1 GCA_024697845.1 Eubacterium sp.
AGGGTTTTTGGTGGCAGGACAATGTAGAAGGAGTAGACTATACAAATAAGTCTGCATTCAATTGGATTTCAGTTATTCGCTTGCCAGATTTTATTTCTGAGAAGGACTTTGAATGGGCAGTTGAGACTGCAACAAAAAAGAAAAAACTGGATTGTTCATCGGCAGAATTCTTATCTATTGATGAGGGATTATGTGTTCAAATAATGCATATTGGTCCTTTCGATGACGAACCTGCGACAGTAGCTTTGATGGATGAATATTTAGCTGAGAATGGATATGTGAATGATTTTTCGGATACGCGATTGCATCATGAAATATACCTGTCAGATGCAAGAAAGGTTGCACCTGAGAAATGGAAGACGGTTATCAGGCATCCGATAAAAAAATTATGATTGGTTGAAGTTGATGAGAGCAGGAGAGACAAACTTTTTTAGTTAATCTGCCGAGAGGCAATTGGAGTTAACAATACTCAGGAGGATTAAAAAATGAATAAAAATAACATAATCATTCGATTAGAAAAAAGAGAAGACCATAGAGAAGTAGAAAATCTTATCAGAGAATCATTTTGGAATGTGTACTGTCCAGGATGTAAAGAACATTACCTGATGCATGTTCTTAGAGATGCTGATGTCTGTATTAAGAAATTAAATTTGGTCATGGAAAAAGATGGTGAAATCATCGGGCAAAATGTGTTTGCAAAGACAATCATTGTAGCTGATGACGGAAGAGAAATACCTGTATTAACAATGGGACCAATATGCATTACGCCGGAACTGAAACGTAAGGGTTACGGAAAAATGCTATTGGATTACTCTTTGGAAAAGGCTACAGAACTTGGATATGGCGCGGTTTTGTTTGAAGGAAACATTGATTTCTATGGGAAAAGCGGATTGGACTATTCCAGCAAATTTGGAATCAGATATCATGATTTGCCGGAAGATGCGGATTCATCATTCTTTCTGTGTAAGGAATTGATTCCGGGATATCTTGATGGAATCACCGGCGTTTATCAAACACCAGATATCTATTATGTTCCAGATGATAAGGTTGACGAATTTGACAAAGGTTTTCCACCTAAGGAAAAATTAAAACTTCCGGGACAAATTTTCTAATCGGAAAGCAAGAAAAAGAGAAGCGTAGAGGAGATTTGAATGAAAACATTATGCTTGTATTATACAAGAACGAATACTACAAAAGAAGTTATTGAGACGATTGCCAAAACTATTGGCGCTGATGTGGCAGAATACACGGATGGTAAAAACAGAAACGGATTGCTGGGGTATGTGGGAGCTTGCTTTGCCACTATAAATAATACGATATCTAAAGTATCTATAAAAGGTGAAATTGATTTAAAATCATATGAACGAGTAATAATAGGGATGCCTGTATGGGTTGAAGGACCATGTGCAATAGGAAGAGCCATGATTAAAAAATACAGTAACGATATGCCTGCGGAAGTGTATTATGTTGTGACGCACATGGGGGATAAACATGATTATATGGAAAAAATCAAGAAAATGGACAAACTTTTGGGTAGGCCTTCTTTGGGACAGGTTTCTATTAGAACAAAGGAGAATGATTATCTCAAAGAAAGTATATCATTCGCAGAAACGTTGGTCTAAGATCCGGTATAAGGTCTTGTTATGAAGGGCAATGCAAGAAAATTGGATTATGTAGATGAAAAAGAAAATGAAACGGTAAATAGACTATTGGGAGAAGATGGGATGAAAAATGAATTGGGATGAAGCAAAATTAATCATTAAAAATAATTATGAATGTAAAGAAGACAGTTTTATATATTTTCTCCATGAGAAGGGGAATTTTTCAACACAACAGTTTTGGGAGTATTATGATAGTGTAGTATGTTTGGTACAGTGCACTAAAGAAAGAAATCATAAAGAAGCAATGCGAATAACTAATTGCTATGAGAGTATTCTAAAATTCATTATTTGTCATTTTGATCCTAATGACTTATATGAAATATCGAATTTCCCGAACAATTATGGTGAGTACTTGGAAAGGCTTGAATATGCCATAATGGTATATCGTACGGAGAACATGAAGTTGCTTGATGATTCGACTTTTGCATTGCAACGAGAGTCAAAAAAGGTGTAGCTTGATTTGGAATCCAAAGTGGGAGGAGCGAGTCATGAATTCATATAGTAACATTTATTGGAAGAAAAACAAAAAATACTACGATTCGCTCAGTTATGATGAACTTTGTAATTGCCAGTGGTGCACACTATTTTATTCTAAAGCAAGGCAGGAATATCCGGAGATTGCCGATTGGCTTGCTCAATTGGGAATAGACATCGGTAAACCATTTGAAGTGATGTCTATTGATCCGGATGAAAGTGGAGCTGTAGAGTACATTGCAGTTCAATATATTGCATTTGGAACGTGTGACACTGATTACAATAGGAGTATCGGTGATGTTAATGTAAGGATTACACAATCCTATCCTAATCCAGAAGTTGAAGGAGATTACTTTATGTTGGAGATTGGACCTATGCAATTAGAAAAGTGTTAGCTTAGATTGATTCGAGTTTGTGGAGTCTGAATTTGAAACAGTATAAATGTGAAAGAGTAGGTTAGTAGTGCACTTTAGAAGGGGAAATTGTTCTGTGGGGTGCAGCGAAGTTGAGAAGTTGAAGCGGAAATTGCACCCTAGAAGGGGAATTTGTTCTGTGGGGGGCAGCGAAGTTGAGAAGTTGAAGCGGAAATTGCACCCTAGAAGGGGAAATTGCCCTATAGGGTGCAGCGAAGATGTGAAGTTGAAGCGGAAATTGCACCCTAGAAGGAAAAATTGCCCTGTGGGGTGCAGCGAAGATGTGAAGTTGAAGCGGAAATTGCACCCTAGAA
>JAILRZ010000067.1 GCA_024697845.1 Eubacterium sp.
CCATATGCATTTAACTTTATCACAGATACTCAGGCAAATTATTCTTACAATGAAAGCAATAGTACATTAACAACTACTTATTCTTATACTGTTTCCAAGAAAGCAGAAAGTACAGCAGACGGAACAGTAATGGGTATTTTACCGCATCAGTATAAGAATATGACTGGATATAACTATATGAGCCATACTGCTCATACTTTACGTGGTTATATGAAATTCTTAACCGGAAGTTCTTATCAGACAAAGATGCAGTACACTGGAATTCTTCCTTATATGCCTGCATTGCCGTCTTCAGATAATTCCGGAAAGTCCACATTACAGAATTATGTGAGCCTTTTTGCTGATTCAGAAGTGTTAACACCATCTGATGTAACAAAGGATACTTATTGGAGAGGAAAAGCGTTAAATAAGAGTGCTCAGGCTGTTGCTGCAGCTGCTGCAGTTGGTAATACATCAGATGCGAATGAAATCCTTGAAGGATTAGAATATGAATTGAATAACTGGTTTACTTATTCCGGAGCAAATGATGATAAATACTTTACCTATTATGGTAATGGTGTTGGTAGTTTGTTAGGATTCCCTCAATCCTTCAATTCTGTGGATCAGTTAAACGACCACCATTTCCACTATGGATACTTTATTGAAAGTGCCGCTTGTGTTGGTATGTGGGATCCTGAATGGTTGAATAAATATGAAGGTGTTGTAAAACAGTTGATTTATGATATTGCCTGCCCTTACAGAGATAACTCAGAATCCAAATGTGGACATGCATATCCTTATTTAAGATCATTTGATCCATATGAAGGACATTCTTGGGCGTCCGGTTATGAAGATGAAAGAACTGGTAACAATCAGGAATCTACATCAGAAGCTTTAAATGCATGGGCTGGTATTATTCTTTTTGGAGAAGTGACCGGAAATACAGAACTTAGAGATTTAGGTATTTACCTTTACACAACAGAAGTAGAAGCAACACAGAACTATTGGTTTGATATGGATGAAGATGTTTATCATACACAGGGAAGCAATTATAACGAAGTAATGGCATCCATGGTATGGGGTGGAAAAGCAGATTATTCTACATGGTTTGGTGCTGACAAAACTCAGGGTATTCAGATTTGCCCAATGCAGTCATGGTCATTCTATTTCTTAAAGAATTCAAAAAACATTTCAGGTGCTGATTATATTAGAAAGTATTACAATGCGGACAGAACTTCAGTTGCCGCAGGAGGCGGAAGTTCTCAGTCTTGGAATGATATGTGGGCTGCTTACTATGCTTTAGTCGATCCATCCTATGCAATGAACACACTTTGGACAAAAGCAAATATCAATGATGGTGAATCCCAGGCACATACATATCATTTTATTCAGGCAATGATTGATTATGGTACACCGGATGTAACTTATAAGTGTACTAGTACATTTGGAAATGTGTTTGTAAAGAATGGTGTTCCGACTTATGTTGTATCAAATCCATCAACTACAAATAAATCTGTTACATTTACCGCAGCAAACGGCACTACAAAGACTGTTACTGCGGCAGCGAGAGCTACAACAATTGTAACAGGAAATACAACTGTAAATAATGCGTCTGTACATCAGACGATTGACAACAATTCACAGGGTGGTGTTTTAACATCTAAAACTTCTGTTCCAAAGCCATTCGGTTTAGATATTCATATGAACGGAAATAATGTGGCTGTTGTTTGGGGTGCAGGTCCAATTAATTCATATAACGTATACCTTGATGGGGTTCGTGTTCTGTCAAATGTATGGGCTGCTGAACATCCACTTTCAAATGTTTCAGAAGGAACACATACCGTTGTTGTTAAAACTGTAGATGGAAACAATGAATCGCTTGGAGCATATAAGACCTTTACTGTTGGAAATGGAGGTGGCGGTGAACAGCCTACAAATCCTTCTCAGGATCCAACAAATCCTGTAACACAGGAACCTACAACAAAGAAACAGACAGAAGTTAAAGATCCTTCTACAATTACAGAGTGGTCAGATGTAAGATTTAGCAACACAATTAAGTACAATAGCGATATGACTGATAAAATCAGTGTCACACCGGAAATTCACGGAGATCAGGTTTATGCTGCATTCAGTATGGCTGCTGCATTTAAGTCAGTAAAATTAGATCAGAATAATATTACACCGAGACAGGGTGCGGATATTGAAATCCCTGTATCTGATATGACTGTGGGATATCATACTTTAATCGTAGAAGATTTCTATGGTAGTGAACAGTGCGTAATTTACTTTAAGGTATCTGCAGAAGAAACAACAGTTGAACCAACAACAGTTGAACCAACAACAGTTAAAGAAGAAACAACTCAGAAGGAAGAAACAACTCAGAAGGAAGAAACTACAGCTGCACAGGGTGGAGAAGGTAGTCCATTAGTTCCGTTTGGATTGAATGCTTATAGTGATGCTGATAATGTGATTAATGTTGTTTGGGGACAGGATTCAGCAAGAATTGAATTAGGTCAGTTGTATAACGTTTACGTTGATGGAACAAAAAAGTTATCTAGTGTAGGATGTAATTTCTACGTATTGAATAATATTCCGGCAGGAGAACATATTGTTAAAGTAACGGCTGTATTAAACGGATTAGAATCAGCGGACATTTCTACAAAAGTTCTTGTAACCGGAGATGGTGCAGTTGAAACTACAACAGAAACTGTAGAAGAGACAACAACTGCTGGCAACCAGGAACCGGATGAATTTACAGCATTGGGAGATTCTGATGTAAACCTTACCGTTGGAGATTGGACAATGCATCAGGGTGCCGGTTGGGCAGGTGCTAAAATGTCTTACAAGGGAACAGGAAACGGAAATGACATTGCTGTAAGAATTGACCAGAGCGGAAATCAGCTTTGGGGACTTCAGTTAAAGACTCCTGTTTCTGGTATTGAAGAAGGTGCAACTTATGATTATTCCATTAAGTACACAACTTCAAAAGCAGGAACTATGAGAATTAAAATTGAAGGATTTGAAAACACAGATCCTACAGGTGTAGAAATTTCTGCTGGACAGAATACTTATGAAGGAACCGGTTCAATTTCGTTCAATAATCCGGTTGTCGTTGTATTTGCAGTATATGGTTTTGAACCTGGAACTGTAATTACTATTGATGAAATTAAATTTACAAAGCAGGGGTCAGAGGAAACAACTGTTGAAGAAACAACTGTCGATGATGATGCAATTGTTGTTTCAAATGATACTGCTGTAAACGGATACCAAATGAGCACAACGGTGAAAGATTCTAGAGGATTTACAGGTGGTGTAAGAGTAGTGGCATCTGCAGAACCTAGAATCAATAATCAGGATGTTGTATCTTATGGTTTGGTTTACTCATTGGTTGAATATAATGGAAATACCTACAATGTAACAGAAGATGATATGTATGTTGGTAATAATCATCCATATGTAAAAGATTTTGTGTCTGACGCAAATGGACAATTAAGCACAGTTATGGGAAGTTCTACAACAGCAAATTATTTTGCAATGACTATGACATTTGGTGGAGCAAGTGCTAAGGTACTTAGTGCAAAATATAAGGTTCGTTCATATGCGAAATTAGCAGATGGAACTTATGTATATAGTACTGTAAAGACTTATTCTATTGCTAGTGTTGCGGACTATTTATATCAGAACGTTAAGATGGTGACAGAAGAAGGACAT
>JAILRZ010000092.1 GCA_024697845.1 Eubacterium sp.
TCTCAATGGATTCCCGAGAGGCAGTTTCGATGTCTTCCTGAAAATACTTTCCCATTTTTTCAATCCTTTCTTTTGTTACATATTTGCATTGTGGGGTTTCGCGAACAATACAACAATAATTATATTTTACAATAATTATAGAAGTAACTCAATAAAGATTTGGAAACCTAGGACGAAAAGGTGGAAAATTTTAATAAAAAGGTTTTTGGTTTCCGATGGTAAATGGCAAAAGTGCACAAAGGAGAATAAAGATAATACACTTAATATGAAAATAATACGACAAGGATTCTGTCATTATAATGAAATATGTCGAAAAAATCATTGAACAGTTTTTTGCGTTGAGGATGAGATTTTTTAAACATATAATGTATTTAGTCAAAAAAGAGAATTAAATAGGAGTAAAGGAGACCATGAAAAAATTATTGAAAAATGAAGATGGGGCAACGCTTGTAATTGTTGTATTTCTGCTTGTAATTATTCTTGCAGTAATGGGAATAGTTATTGATATGGGGCGCGGTTATACGCTAAAGGCACAGCTTCAATCGGCATGCGATTTGGCGGCACTTTCTGGGGCAAAGGAATTGCCAAACACGTCTAATGCAGCTACTGTTGCAAAGAATATCGCTATAAGCAATGGAATGAAAGAAAATGAGATTAAAGTTGACATTGTAGATGGAAACAAGGTTCGAGTTAGAGCAACAAAAACAGAAAATACTTTGTTTATGGGTGCTGTAGGGGTGAATACATTGGATATTTCTAGTCATGCAGTAGCTGAGAGAAGAGAAGCCAGTGTTGAACAGGACTTTGATTATGCTATTTTTTCCGGAAGTGAGAACTATGCTATGACGATGAGCGGAAGTGGTCATCAGGTTGCAGGAAGAATTCATTCAAACAATACAGTAAATGGTGGTGGAATTCAGTTTTTTGAAGCTTCTTCACAAAACGGTGGAAATTTCAGCTGGAATACAAAAAAAATCACATCGGATGATGTTGTGAAGAATGCAAATGGAACTGTTACAATTGATTCAAATGCAGGAACTTCTGTTGAACCGTACGAACCGGTGAAAAGTGATTATGTTGAAATGCCTTATTATTTAGGAGACTGCATTGAAAGTCTTGTATATATTCCGACAATGCCGGGAGACTCTTATTGGGGAAATGTAGTATTTATGTGGGAACAGTGGCAAAAAGTCAATGATAAGCAGGACTTACCTGCGTTACTTGCCAACGGAAAAAATACAAAGATTGAATCCCCGACGATGGACACCTATATGCCATACGCATTTAGCACCAATAATGATATGCAGATTAGAGCGTGGTATTACAAAACGATGAACTGTGGCGTGTTCGATAAAAATATCGAAGAATTCCGAGTTCAGACAAACTCTTATTCGGTAATTAATGCAGATATTTATATTTACAATACTTGTGGTGATGATCATTGTACAATGTTATATTTTGAGAATGGGGCAACCATTAATGGTAATATTTATTGTATGCATGGTAGCGTCGGAATCGGAGGCAATAATGTAACCGTTAATGGAAATATTTATAGTGAATTGGATATCTATACGGATGGAGGTTCGAATATCCAATTTAACTCTGATTATATTTATGCAGGCAGACACATTGGAATGGCCAATGGATGTAGTGCAAAAGGCGTTGTTGTAGCCGGAAAGAATATTATTATGAAGGGTGGACAGTTTAATATTGGAAACTCAGATGTGACCCTCAGCCTGTATTCAAAAAAAGGAAATATAACAATGGAAAATACTACAGCGGTGCATGGATATGTCTTTGCACCATATGGTCATATCACAATGAAAGGAAGCAGTGCGACAGTATATGGAAAAATTATTGGTGATGAGGTGGAATTGACCAACACCACAAAAGTATTTCCGACGATGCGTGAATTGCCGTTTTCTACTTCAGAAGCAAGTGATGTATTGACTACTGGGTCGAAAGCCGGAGCGGTAATCGATTTGGTGGAATAATTTAAAGAATAACAATAAAAAAGATGGTTCAGATGAATTGCCGAAACAGGTAAAATTGGCTGAATCATCTTTTTTGCGTTTGAAGGACAAATAAAAAACAAGCAACTTTTGAGCGATAAAAACAATTTTACTAAAATCTTATCCCGAAAAACATAGGAAAAATCGGTATGAAATCGTTTCAAACCTATTGAAATAAAAAACATTTTTTTGGCGCTTTTTTGTAGAAATTCCCAAGTGCATATGTTATATTGTTTGTAAATGTGCAGTAGATGCATTGCTCGAAAAAACTAACGTTTTGGTTGGAGATTCAGGAGGAGTTATTACATGTCAAAAAACTTAAAAGGAGTACCGGTAGAAGGATTTGCTGAAAAAAGTAGAGAAGCAGCAGTAGAAGGAATCGTTTTATTAAAGAATGAAAATGAAATGCTTCCATTTAAAAAAGAAGACAAAGTGTCCGTATTCGGTCGACCAATGATTGAATATTATAGAAGTGGTACCGGTTCCGGTGGAGCAGTACAGGTGGAATATGCGACTAACATTGTAGATGGATTCCGGGATAACGGAATTGCAATTAACGAAGACATTGTAGCTGATTATACAGAATGGTTAAAAGATCATCCGTTTGATAACGGTGGCGGCGGCTGGGCTGCTGAACCATGGTTCCAGAAAGATATGGACATTACTGTGGAATATGCAAAAGCTCAGGCAGAAAAGACCAACAAAGCTGCTTATGTAATCGGAAGAACTGCCGGAGAAGATAAAGATAACTTTGCATGGGACGGAAGTTTCCTGTTAACACCGGAAGAAAAATCCAATATTAAGAATATTACAGAAGCATTTGATGAAGTTTGTATTATCTTGAATGTATCCAACATTATAGATATGAAGTGGGTAGAAGATCCTGCTTATAACGATAAGATTAAATCCATCGTAATTGTATGGGGTGGTGGAATGGAAGGTGGAAATGCCGTTGGTGATGTGCTTTCCGGAAAAGTGACACCAAGTGGTAAATTGCCGGATACCATTGCATACGATATTGAAGATTACCCTTCCACAAAGAACTTTGGTGATCCTTTAAACAACTTATATCAGGAAGATATTTATGTAGGTTACCGTTATTTCGAGACATTTGCACCGGATAAGGTAATGTACGAATTTGGTTTCGGACTTTCTTATACGACTTTTGATGTAGATACGGTAGACGCAAAAGAAGTTGGAGATGATATCGTTCTGACCACAAAGGTTACCAATACAGGAGATAAGTTCTCCGGAAAAGAAGTTGTACAGGTTTATTACGAGGCACCACAGGGTGAACTTGGAAAGCCGTTAATGGTTCTTGGTGCATACCAGAAGACAAAGACTTTGGCACCGGGCGAAAGTGAAACAATTGAAATCAAGCTTCCAAAGAAAAGCATGGCATCTTATGATGATAGCAATGCCACAGGACATAAATCATGTTATGTATTAGAAGCAGGAGATTATAAGATTTACGTTGGTAACAGCGTGCGTGAAAACGCATTTGTTTATACATACAAGGTTGAAGAATTAATCGTGGTTGAACAGTTATCAGAGGCAATGTGTCCGAATGATGACAAGTTAACTCTATTAAAACCGGGAGCAAGAAAAGCAGACGGAACCTATGAAGAAACTTACGTTCCATCTCAGAAGCCTACGGTAGATATGGCAAAGCGTATTGAAGAAAACCTTCCTCCTACAATGGAGATTACCGGTGATGTGGGAATTACATTGCAGGATGTTCGTGACGGAAAAGCGGATTTAGATTCCTTCGTAGCACAGCTTGATGTATCCGAACTTGCATTGATTGTTCGTGGTGAAGGGATGAGTAACCCTCGTGTAACACAGGGTACTGCGTCTGCATTCGGCGGATTGAGCGATTCTTTATTCAGCTACGGTGTGCCTGCAGCTTGTTGTGCAGATGGTCCTAGTGGACTTCGTTATGACGGAAAGGCAACACAGCTTCCAATCGGAACAGCGCTTTCATCCAGCTGGAATCCAGAATTGGTTCGTGAACTTTATACAATGGAAGGTCAGGAACTTTACAGAAATGAAGTAGATACACTCCTTGGACCAGGAGTAAATATTCATAGAAATCCGTTAAACGGAAGAAACTTTGAGTACTATTCTGAAGATCCATATCTTTCAGGAACAATGGCTACCGCTTCTACCGGTGGTATTAAAGACGGTGGTACATGGGGAACAATCAAGCACTTCGCATTAAACGGTCAGGAATCTCATCGATTCAAGATTAATGCAGTGGCTTCTGAAAGAGCAATCAGAGAAATTTACTTAAAGACATTCGAAATGCCAATTAAGGCAGGCGAAGTGATGGCACTCATGACTTCTTACAATCCAATTAACGGACATTGGGCAGCATCCAACTACGATTTGTGTACTACGATTCTTCGTGGCGAATGGGGCTACAAAGGATTTGTAATGACAGACTGGTGGGCAAAGATGAACGATGTTGTAGAAGGTGGCGAAGAAACAAACACAGACATCCGTGACATGGTTCGTTCCCAGAACGATGTATATATGGTAGTAAATAACAATGGTGCTGAAGTAAATTCCAACGGTGATAATACAGAAGAATCTGTAGCCAATGGAACATTAACAATCGGTGAATTGCAGAGAGCAGCAAAGAATATCCTGAACTTTATTCTGAACTCTCCGGTAATTCACAGACCACTCATTGATACAGACGTTGCAAAACACTTTGATGCAGATCCAAGTGGTGTGGCAAAATATGAAACATTTAAGTTGGCAGAAGATAATAAGGTAATGTTTAACAGCGGTACACAGGCTTCCGTAGAAGTAGATGAAACTGCAGAATATACAGTTATCGTAAATATTATGTTTGAAAAGAGTAACTTATCACAGTCTACCGTAAATGTGACAACCGGTGACGAAACCATGTTTGTCATCCAAACTAACGGAACAGACGGGAATTGGATTACTCAGAAGTTGTGTAAAGTACAGTTAGATAAAGGTATTTATAATATTGATCTGGTCGATGTGCTTGCAGGTATTAAAGTAAGTTACATTCAGTTCAAGAAAATCAATAAGAAGAAGTAACACTGAACTACAAGAGGTGTAGAAACAAAAGAAGAATCTTTCGACGCAAATATGGTTGTGGAAGAAGGATTCTTCTTTTGGTTTTGTGGTGCGCCAGAGCGGCCCTCAGTGGTTGCGAAATCTATCGGAATGAAAATGGCAAAACTATCGGGTTGAAAAAGGTAACTAGAGAAGATATTGTATGAGTAGTAAAGTATGACATTGTAATAGGGAGGAACTGGTAGAGAACTATGGAAAAATTATATCGAATCAAAGAAATTATTGAAATGGATTATGGCTGTGAAGGAAGGCCTGAAAATGAAAAGGCTCAAGTGATGGTAGTTTTACAGGGGAGTCTTGGAAGTGAAAAGTGCATTAAACAGGAAGATGATTACCTGTATCAGAAGAATATCAGTGAACATGATTTGGTAAACATTTCTGCTGACGGAAAACTGGAAAAGAAGTATGTATTTCGAAATGTACAGGAAGAAGATGCACAGGAAATTATTGAGATAGAGCAGATTTGTTTTCCGCCACATGAAGCGTGTTCGCCAAAGAATATGACGGAACGGGTGCAAGAAGCATCAGATAGTTTCATGGTACTGGAGGATGTGGAAAATAAAAACATTGTTGGATTCATTAATGGAATAGCCACGAATGAAGAAAAGTTCCGGGATGAGTTTTTTACGGATATCAGCACGCATAATTGTAGTGGTGTCAACGTGATGATTACCGGGGTGGACGTGCGACCGGAGTACGAAAAAAGAGGCATCGCAGGTCTGATGATGTTGGAGTACCAATTTCGGTCAAAGAAAAAAGGACGAAAAAAACTTGTGCTCACTAATTTGGACAGGCTAACTCCGTTCTATGAGCGTATGGGGTTTGTTGACCTGGGAATAGCAGAGTCGAACTGGGGTGGCGAAGAATGGCATGAGATGGAACTGCAACTGTAAAGGTATAAAAGTGTTATTATTAACAAGGCCGAACTTGAAAAAATAGAAATTAAATTTGGTGAAATAAAAACTCCTTTTCCCTCGTTTTAATATTAGAATTGAGTGAAAAGGAGCTTTATTATGAGAGAACGATCAAAGAAAATAATAGCAATTATGATAGCGATGGCAATGATGGTTTCAGTGGTACCGATGAGTGCAAAAACTGTAAGTGCAAAGAAAACACCAAAGGTAGCCAGCAAGGTTACTTGTACATTGAAAAAGGGTGTGTTGACAGTTTCGGGAAAAGGTGCTTTGAAGGAAAGCAATAAGAGCTATAAGAAGATTGCAAAAAAGAAAGTAAAAGAAATTGTTGTAGGAAAGAATATTACAAAAATTGGCTATGGGGTATTTGGCAATTATAGCAAGGTGAAAAAAGTTACAGTACGAAGCAAGTCAGTGACAGTTGGAGGGTATGCTTTTGAAGGCTGTAAAAAAATGACAAAGCTTTCTTTTAAGGGAAATGTGAAGTTTAACTCCTTTTCCTTCGGAAAATGTTCTGGCTTGAAACAGATTTGTGTAAAGGGAAATATTAATGGATGGGGAAGTTATTCTTTCATAGAAAGTGATAAAATTAAACAAATTACAGTTAAAGGAAAAAAGGCAAAGATTCATCTGCAAATGGGTGCTAATATTGATAAGATAGAAGTTCCTGGAAACTGTGAATGGACATATTATTGGGATAATGGTGGTCAGGATATGAAAACTGAACGCTTGCACGTTAAGAACCTGATATTTCGCAGTAATATTGCAAAAGAAAAAAGCTCAAAAGTTTGGGCAGAAAATGTTCAGTTTGCAAAAAACGAAAAAAATTATATTTTCAAAGACGGGTGTATTTATACAAAGGATTTGCAGAAATTAGTCCATGTGACCAAAGTGTTAGATACCCTACAGCTTCCGGATGAATGTGAATACATTGATGGTGATGCTTTTGATATATGTGCAATTTCCAAAATGATTATTTCAAAGAATTTCAAGAATTTAGTTAATAGAGTAGGAAAATCAGTAGATTGTGACGTGGATTTAAGCAAATGTTCTGTGACAGGGGAACCATTGTATAAGTTGCTCAATCTTGTAAACAGAAATCCGGTCTTTAAGAAGGATGTTGAAGATATGCTGAAGAAATATCCAAACCTTTTTCAGAGTAAAGAAGGATATCTGATGACTGGAAATGTATTACTTAACGGAGGTGCAGCAACCAGCGAAAATATTCCTGAAAATGTAACAATAATTGGAACTGATGCGATGGATTCTTTCGCAATGGAAGGAACGAAACTGAAACGAGTTGTATGTCCGAAAGGATTAAAAGCAATAGATGCGGGAGCATTTTATAAGTCAACTTTTGAAGAAATTGTACTGCCGGATACATTAGAAATAATTGATAATTTTGCTTTTTATGGTTGTAATAATGCAAAAATTTGTATTCCAAAAAGTGTTAAAACAATAGGTTATGAAGCGTTTGGTCGTAGCTTTGGAGATTCAGATGGATTCCTTGATTTTAGCGAATATACACCAATGAAAAAAATGGAAGTTACATTCCAGGCAGTTCCAAAAAATGTAGATGCATTTGCTGTACCAAGTAATATCACGATTTCTTTTGAAGGTGGTTTTGGGAATGCATTTACTGCAATGGATGTAGTGACTAAGGGCGCAAAAACTTATTCAGACAGATTGTTCTTTGCAAAAGTCAAGGAGGCAAGCGGTTATCAGATTCAGATGAAGAATAAAAAGACAAAGAAGACTCAGACAAAGACAATTAAGGCAAGTGATTCGACAAAAGTGGCGCAGCTTAAAGTGCCAAAGAAGTTCAAGTATAATTCAACATTTAAGATCCGACCATACCAGAGTAAAGACGGAAAAACTGTTTATGGTAAATGGATGAATGGAAGAAATGTGCCATATGAAGAAGATTAAATAACAAAAATCGGAGCAACAATCTATTGCAGGTGGTTGCTCTTTTTTCTTGTTTTGCCCCTTGAAATATTGTATACTAATTATATTAGTGGAATACTATGCCCTTTTGGGCTTTTTTCACGAAAAACGACTGAAAATATGTCGAAAAGATACAGGAGGAACAGATGATTACATTAAGTAAAGGTGGGGCTTATCTCATTAACGGAACAGACGTTATTGAAGAGGGCAACGAAGAATTATTAAAGAGCAAATTAGGAGACAAATATATTTCAAAAGAAGAAGCTGCAAAGAATACAATGGCTTACAATATTTTGAGAGACCATAATACATCCGGCAATATGAATGAGTTGCAGATTAAGTTTGATAAACTGACATCTCATGATATTACCTTTGTGGGAATTATCCAGACAGCCAGAGCATCAGGACTGGAAAAATTCCCAATTCCATACGTTCTTACAAACTGCCACAACAGTTTATGTGCAGTAGGTGGAACCATTAACGAAGATGACCACATGTTTGGTTTGACAGCTGCTAAGAAATACGGCGGTATTTATGTACCACCTCATCAGGCAGTGATTCATCAGTTCGCAAGAGAAATGCTTGCAGGCGGTGGAAAGATGATTTTAGGTTCTGATTCACATACCCGTTACGGTGCATTGGGAACCATGGCTATGGGTGAAGGTGGTCCGGAACTTGTAAAACAGTTATTGAATCAGACTTATGATATTAATATGCCGGGAGTAATCGGTATTTACATGACAGGAGAACCACAGAAGGGTGTTGGTCCTCAGGACGTGGCTTTGGCAATTATCGGTGAAGTATTTGCTAAAGGATATGTTAAGAATAAAGTAATGGAATTCGTTGGACCTGGTGTTTCAAATCTTTCAGCAGATTTCCGTATCGGTGTAGACGTTATGACAACAGAAACCACTTGTCTTTCTTCTATATGGAGAACCGATGAAAAGATTAAGGAATTCTATGACATTCACGGCAGAGTAGAAGAATACAAGGAGTTAAATCCTGGGGAAGTGACTTACTATGATGGAATTGTTTATGTTGACTTGTCTAAGATTAAGCCAATGATTGCAATGCCATTCCATCCAAGTAATACATATACAATTGACGAACTCAATGCAAACCTGGAAGATATTCTTCATGATGTTGAAAAGAAAGCATTGGTTTCTTTAGACGGACAGGTTGATTACAAGCTTACAGACAAAATCAGAAACGGAAAACTATATGTAGAACAGGGTATCATCGCAGGTTGTGCCGGCGGTGGATTTGAAAATATCTGTGCAGCAGCAGATATCCTGAAAGGAAAGAACATTGGTGCAGACGAATTTACATTAAGTGTTTATCCTGCATCTATGCCGGTATATATGGAACTTATCAAGAATGGTTCCGCAGCAGACATTATGGCAGCAGGTGGTGTATTAAAGACCGCATTCTGTGGACCATGCTTCGGTGCCGGAGATACCCCTTCCAATAATGCATTCAGTATCAGACATTCTACACGTAACTTCCCGAACAGAGAAGGAAGTAAATTACAGAATGGTCAGATTTCTTCTGTCGCATTAATGGATGCTCGTTCCATTGCAGCGACTGCAGCAAACAAGGGTTACTTAACTTCTGCAGCAGATATTGATGTGGAATATCAGAATAAGAAATATCATTTCGACAGCAGCATTTATGCAAACAGAGTTTTTGATTCCAAGGGTGTTGCTGATCCGAATACAGAATTAAAGCTTGGTCCAAACATTAAAGACTGGCCTGAAATGGTAGCTTTAACAGACAACTTGTTATTAAAGGTTGTTTCTGAAATCCATGACCCTGTAACAACAACAGATGAATTGATTCCATCCGGAGAAACTTCATCTTATCGTTCTAATCCTTTAGGGCTTGCAGAATTTGCATTGTCTCGTAAGGATCCTGCATACGTAGGAAGAGCAAAAGAAGTACAGGCTGCTGAAAAAGCAAGAGAAGCTGGAAACTGTCCGGGAGAAGTATTACCGGAAATCAAAGAAATGACAACACTGATTAAGAATGAATTGCCACAGTATCCAATCAGCAAGGAAACAATTGGTATTGGTAGTACAATTTATGCTGTAAAACCGGGTGATGGTTCTGCCAGAGAACAGGCAGCATCTTGTCAGAAGGTATTAGGCGGATGGGCAAATATTGCACAGGAATATGCAACAAAGAGATATCGTTCCAACTTAATTAACTGGGGAATGTTGCCATTCATTTTTGAAGAGGAAGCACTTCCATTCAAACTGAATGATTATATCTTTGTTCCAAATATTGCAAAAGCAGTGGAAGCAGGAAAGACAGAATTGGAAGCTTTCGCCATCGATGAAAACAAGAAGATTACTCCATTCACATTGAAGCTTGGAGAAATGACAGAAGACGAAAGAGAAATTATTTTGAAGGGTTGTTTAATTAATTATAACAGAATCTAATAGGCATCCGGCTCGCGGGGAATGAGGAGTTCCCCGGAGCCGGATGGAGAAACTAAAAAGGAGGCTACATGGAGAATAAATATCTTATAACAAAAGATGATTGCTATTTGTTCGGAAAGGGCATTCATTACGAAATCTATAATAAACTGGGTGCTCATGAAACGGAAATTGATGGCGTAAAAGGAACATATTTTGCAGTTTGGGCGCCTCATGCTGTGAACGTATCGGTTGTAGGAGATTTTAATGGCTGGGTTGGCTTTGACCATAACATGAAAATGGAAAATGAATCCGGAATCTGGGAACTGTTTATTCCGGAAATTGGTGAAGGTGAATTATACAAATATGCCATAACTACACAGACTGGGGATACTTTGTTTAAAGCAGATCCGTACGGAAACTGGGCGGAAGTTCGTCCGGGAAATGCCTCCCGTATAGCAAATATTGAAAATTACAAATGGAAAGACAGCAAATGGATTGCTCAGAAAGCAAAAGAAAATCATTATGAGCAGCCAATGTCCATCTATGAAGTTCATTTGGGCTCCTGGAAAAAAGAATTCAAAGGACCGGAAGACGAAGATGGATTTTATGACTATAAGAGACTGGCAAAAGAGTTGGTGTCTTACGTCAAAGATATGGGATACACCCATGTAGAATTGATGGGAGTTTTGGAACATCCATTTGACGGTTCCTGGGGATATCAGGTTGTTGGATATTATGCACCAACGTCCCGTTACGGAAAGCCGGAAGAATTCATGTATCTGGTAGATGCCTTCCATAAGGCAGGCATTGCAGTCATTCTTGACTGGGTGCCGGCACATTTCCCAAAAGATGCTCATGGGCTTGCGATGTTTGACGGAACACCGCTTTATGAATACGCAGATACCCGTAAGGGAGAACATCCGGATTGGGGAACAAAAGTATTCGATTATGCAAAAACAGAAGTTAGCAATTTCTTACTGGCAAATGCATTATTCTGGGTTGAAAAATATCATATTGACGGACTTCGCGTAGATGCGGTTGCGTCAATGTTGTATCTGGATTACGGACGTGAGGACGGACAGTGGGTACCAAATATTCACGGCGGAAATGAAAATCTGGAAGCAATTGAATTTTTCAAGCATTTGAGCAGTATTATGAAGTACAGAAATCCGAGAGCTTATGTCATTGCGGAAGAATCTACCGCATGGCCAAAAGTTACTATGGCTCCGGAAGAAGGCGGTCTGGGATTCTCTTATAAATGGAATATGGGATGGATGCATGACTTTTTGGAATATACAAAACAGGATCCATATTTTAAAAAGGGTGCACACAACCAGATGACCTTTGGTATTACTTATGCATTTAGCGAAAACTTTATTTTAGTATTATCTCATGATGAGGTGGTACACCTGAAGTGTTCGATGTTAAATAAAATGCCTGGATATCCATCAGATAAGTTTAAAAACTTAAAAACAGCGTATACTTTTATGATGGGGCATCCGGGAAGAAAACTGTTGTTTATGGGACAGGAATTTGCTCAGCTTCAGGAATGGTCTGAAGCAAGGGCTTTGGACTGGTATCTGTTAGAAGAACCGGAGCATAAAGATATGCAGGAATATGTGAAGAAGTTGCTTCATGTTTATAAAAAATATCCGGCACTTCATACAGAAACAAAGGGCTATGGAGCATTCCAATGGATTAATGCAGACGATTGTGACCGAAGCATTTTCAGCTTCATCCGTCATACGACGGAACATGACTGCAAAAATTCTGTTGGTGTAATTTGTAACTTTACCCCAATGGAACGACCGGATTACGTAGTAGGCGTTCCAAAGGCAGGAACATATAAGAGAATTATTACAACGGAAAGTGGAGATACTCAGGTTGTGAAATATAAAGCAATCAAGGGAGAGTGCGACGGACTTCCGTATCGTTTGGAAATCCCACTTCGTCCGTTTGAGTCTGTTATGTTTGAATTTCCAAAAGTAACAGGAAAGAAAAAGAAATCATAAGAAATAAGGGCAGCCGAATGTACTGCCCTTTCTTCGCGAAGGTTTAGAACAATGAAAAAGAGAATTGTAATTGTAATATTTATTTTGTTGGTGCTTGTGGCTGCAGTGGTTGGAGCGGTTCGGTTTAATCAGGAACATCCGCAGAAAGAACCAGTGACACAGAGTAATGAATATAAAGGAAAGTTACCTAAAGTATCAGTTTTTTATAAGAATGAAAATGTTGGAACGCTGCAAGGATATTTGGGAGAACAGCAGATTGCAACAAATCGAAATATCATTGTACCGGTTTCAAATAATCGAAAGGTTCCGGTTGAAATTAACAAGAAAAAGAATGAAATCACAAAAATTTCCTATGAAATTAAGTCAATGGACGACCAACGTCTGTTAGATCGTGGAACAATTGAAAAAGTGTCCGAAAAGAAAGGAAAAATATCTTTTACCTATACAGTCAGCACTATTTTGCAGGTTGGGGAAGAATATCTGTTTTGCATCATTTTAGAGACTGAAGATTTTGAACATATTTATTATTATTCAAGAATGATGGTGGTAGATGAGGACTTTGTGGGGGCACAAATGAAGTTCGCCAAGGAATTTAGTGACAAAACTTATGATAATGTGAAAGCGAAGGATTTAACGGCTTTTATTGAACCGGATTTGTCGCTTCCAAATGATAATTTCGGTCAGACTACCATTCAATCAAGTTTTGCAATGTTAACGTGGAATACTATAACACCGAAAAAGATTACAGATACGTCGATTCGGGCAAAGGAATTCTGCATTAAAGATTCCGGAGAAGCGGGAACCTACACGATGAATTATCAGATTCAGTCAGTGAATGCACAGAAAGTGAAGGAAAAGTACAATGTGTGGGAAACCATTACCGTATGGACCTGCGCCGGAAAGCAATATGTATTAGCATATGACCGTGAAATCAATCAGATTTGGAAAGCTGACGAGCATAACATTGGAAACAGCTTTATTGATTTGGGAATCCAAAACCAGGATAAAGTGGAACATGTGGAAAGCAAAGACAAGAGTCATCTTGCATTTGCAATTAACGGTGATGTGTATTCTATGGATATTACCAAGAAAGAGGTAACACCGGTCTATAAATTTGATGCAGAGAATGCACAGGAGTTATATGATACTCGGGCGAAAGTTCTTGGAGTTTCCGAGGATGGAAGTACAGACTTTATTCTTTATGGATACAGTCCGTGTGAGGAACATATTGGAAAAAATGGTATTTCCATTATGCATTATGATGCAAAGACAAATCAGACAGAAGAAAAAGTATTTATTGTCTGTGGTGTTTCTGCAGCAATTTTGGAACAGGAATTACAGGAATTGTTCCACATAGGAGATGGAACGGTATACCTGAAAGTGGGAGAAAACATTTATTACGCAAACACTCAGACAAAAGAAACCGGAATTTTAGTGGAAAATTTGGAAGATCAAAGTTTTGCCGTTAATAAGGATGGTTCGATGCTGGTGTATAATACAAATGGAAAAACATATGACCACAGCATTACGATTGTGGATTTAAATGACGGAAAGAAGCAAACCATTGAAGCGGGAGAAGGAAAGGTTATGAAGGTCTGTGGATATACCGGAGAAAATCTGGTGTATGGTTTGGCAGATGAAAAAGACCTGGACAAAGATATGAAGGGCTTCCCGATGAATATGGTAAAGATTGTTGATACAAATCTGAATGAAATAAAATCTTATTACAAAGAAAAAGTCTATATTACAAAAGTTGAAATTACAGATACTATTATTAACATGAAACGAATGAAAAAGGGAAAGGCAATTGAAGATGATCAGTTGCTGTTCAATTCTGAAGAACAATCAACTGCGGCTTACGCAAGTTACTGGACGGATGATGTGAAAATGAAAGAAGTGGCAATTTCCTTCACTCAGCATCTGGATCCGAATCTGGAGCTTTCCGTAAAGAAACCGGTAGAAGTTATGTTTGATGCAGGAACGGAAGTTGAAGCAGAAATGACGTATGAACTAAGAAATAAGTTTTATGTTTATGGCTATGGAAAGTTTCAGGGGATTTTTAATGGTCAGAATGAAGCAGAGAAAAAAGCCAGAGCGGTATATGGTCTGATTGCCAACGAAAAGGGAAAGAAAACCTGGGTATTTGAAGAACATTATAATTAAAAGGCGTACTTAAGGCTTGCACGAAGGAGGGACTATGAGATTTATTCATACAGGTGATGTACATCTTGGGGCGAACCCTGAAAGTAAAACAGAGTGGGGTAAAAACCGTGGAGATGAATTGTGGAGTACCTTTGAACGACTCATTAAGAAAATAAAAGTGGAACCGGTAGATTTACTGATTATTGCAGGGGACTTGTTTCATCGTCAACCGTTACTTCGGGAATTAAAAGAGGTAGATTACCTCTTTTCAACGATTCCTGATACAACTGTTGTCTTGTGTGCGGGAAATCACGATGCAATTAAGAAGGGGTCGTTTTACAGAGATTTTAAATGGAGTAGTAACGTTAAATTTTTAGGAGACAGGGATATTCAGAAAGTGGAATTACCGGATTTGAATCTTTGTATTTATGGATTGAGTTACTATGAAAACGAGATTACCGATCCGCTATATGATCATATTATTGTAGATGAACCGGAAAAAATTAACGTTTTGGTCGCACACGGTGGAGATGAGAAGCATATTCCAATGAACCGGAAGAAGATGGCAATGTCAGGTTTTGACTATGTTGCCATGGGACATATACATATTCCGGACATCGACGAAAAAAATAAGATGGCATATTGTGGAACTTTAGAACCAATTGATTGTGGTGATATAGGTGAACGCGGCTATATTAGTGGAGTTCTAGAAAAGGAACGACTGGATTTGGAATTTGTTCCTTTTGCAAAACGAAACTATATGGAATTGAAATTCAGTATTCATCCGAAAATGACCAGTATGGAATTGCGTCATCGATTGAGAGATTTAATCGAAGAACAGGGTGCAGACAATATGTATCGAATCCAGATTGAAGGATACAGAGATCCTGATTTTGATGTTTTTCTTTCAGGGATTGAAGAAATCGGAAATATTGTAAGTATTGAAGATTTATCCGTGCCGGACTTTGATTTTCAAGAATTATATGAGGGCAATAAAGATAACATCCTTGGAATGTTTATTAAGAAACATTTGGATGCAGAGCCCCTTGAAGCAATGGAACAGAAGGTGCTTTATTATGGAACAAAAGCGTTGTTAGATGCAATGGAGGACAAACTATGATTATTAAAGACATAAATTTGATTAACTTTGGAAAATTTAATCATCAGTCTGTATCCTTGAAGCCGGGACTTAATATTGTATATGGTGAAAATGAAGCCGGGAAAACAACACTTCATACATTCATCAGAGCAATGCTTTTTGGGTTGGAAAAGCAAAGAGGAAAAACAAGCTCCAAAGATTTATATACGAAATATGAACCGTGGGATAATCCATCCAATTATCAGGGAATGATGAGAATTGAAACGAATGGAGTAACCTATCGAATTGAGAGAAACTTCAATAAGGAACGAAAAGTTTTTCAGGTAATCAATGAGGATACAGGTAAGATTCTTTCGGAAGAGGAAATTGAGGAACTGTTTGCCGGACTAGATGAGAAGTGCTATTACAATACCATTAGCATCAGCCAGCTGGGAAGTGGAACGGATAAAGAATTGGAAGGCATCCTGAAAAATTATGCTGCCAATATCGGTTCAACAAAGTCGATGGAAATTGATATTAAAAAAGCCTTTGCGGATTTGGATGAGCAAAAAAAACAAATCAACAGAGAAGCAAAGATTACAGAAGAAGATATTATTCGAAAATCCATTTTGAATACAAAAGAACAGTTGGAAATATCTGATGCCGAGCAGCAGGGGATTATTACTGAAATCGAAGGAAAACAGAAGGAACTTGCAGGTGTTGAGGAAAAAGAAAAAGAACTTTCAGCTTTGGATGCCAAACGCTTGGAGGAATTAGCAAAACAGAATGAGAGAAAAGAGTCCTTATATCAGGATGTGATTTCCATTACTGCAGAGGTGGAGAAAAATTCTGCCACATTGGTGAAGGTAAGAGAACATAAGGAAGAATTGAAAGAGCAGCTGATGAACCGTGGGATTGATTCTCCGGAAACAATGGACCGAGTTTATAATCAGGTGATGAATAGTACAAATCTCCCGATTGCCTTTGTGGTGTTGATGATGGCCAGCGTTGGAATTGGTGTTGGATTACTTTTTGGAAATATGCAGAGATTATACAATCCATCTGTATGGATGAAACCGATTATGTGCTTTGTGGTTGCTTTTTGCTTCCTTTTACTGACTATTTTCAAATATGTATTTAATCGCAAGCAGAAAACAGAAAAGCTGACTCTGCTGAAAGAACTTCGTCAGATTATGGAACGTTTAGAGGCTGCAAAACATGAAGAAGTCTATACAGAGCGCCAGGTTGAACGAAAGAAAGAAAATTTGGAAAGTGTTCAGAGTATGATTCACATTGAAGAACAGAAAGAGTTCGGCTTGGAAGACTACAGTGAGCCATTAAAAGAACTAGAAGGTGAAAAAAGAAAAGTCCTTGATGAGATATCCAAAGCACAATGGGTGTTGGAACAGAAAAAAGAGCGGGACATTGAAATGGAAAAGCGGATTGAAGAACTGAACCAGAGGGAACAGACAATTCAGGAAGCAAAGATTGAAATTCAGGCGTTAGAAAAGGCGAAGGAAGAAATTGAAGAAATTGCGACAGAGATTCGTAATAGCTTTGGAAAACGTCTAAACGAAAAAGCATCTGCATATATGGCAGCAATCACCAATGGAAAATATACCAGTTTATCTATTGACGAACATTTAAATATTTCTGTTGAAGGAAAGAATAGTTTGATTTCTTCTCATCGGTTGAGTAAAGGGACCGTGGAACAGATTTATATGGCACTGCGACTGGCTGCTACGGATATTATTTTCGAAGAAGATAAAAAGCCAATCCTACTAGATGATACCTTTGCAATGTATGACAACAAGCGAATGGGAAATACTCTCCGCTATATGTCTCAGAATATGGAGCAGGTAATTGTGTTCTCTTGTCATACGAGAGAAAAATTGCTGGCAGACAAGTTGGGATTGAATTATAATTTCATAAGATTATAGGAAAAATTGTCACTCTACGAAGCGTGGAGTGACTTTTTTATTTCATTGGAAAGTTCTTTGAACTTCCCCATGAAATAAAAATGCTCCGCAAGGATGCGTAGCTCGCGGAGATGTATTTATGCTGACGCATCCGCTCGCGCGCGAAGTGTCGCAAGCGACACTTTGTTCTGGGGATATGCTATAAATTATGGTGCAGAATTCCGAGTTTATTGCGGCTTTTGCGTTTATTAGTAGCAGAATTGTAAAATGTCTATTTTCGCTACTAAGTTTTTGGGCGTTTATTAGTAGCAGAATTGAGAAATGTTCATTCTTGCTACTACATTCGTGGGAAAATACTAGTAGCAATTTTGCAATATTCCCATTCTTGCTACTAAGTCCATGGGAAAATACTAGTAGCAACTTGGCATCATTCCCATTTCCGCTACTATGTCTCACATAAAAAGGGCTGAATGGCATTTATTGCCGTTCAGCCCTTACTATAATATTTCTATTATTTCTGTCCTTCTGTGTATTTGGTAACACGTTTCTGAATCTTTTCGTATGGATTTAATAAATCGCTGATAGAACTATCATGATTTA
>JAILRZ010000100.1 GCA_024697845.1 Eubacterium sp.
TCGGCATCCTGCTCGATAGAACCGGATTCACGCAAATCGGCCATAATTGGTTTTTTATCCTCTCTTGTCTCGGATGCACGGTTCAACTGAGACAATGCAATAACCGGAACATTTAATTCTCTGGCAATTCCTTTCAGCGTACGAGAAATTTCTGCAATTTCCTGCTCACGGCTACTAGAACGACCGTTGGTTGTCATCAACTGCAAGTAATCCACGATAACCAGCTTAATGTCTTTTTCCAACTTGAACTTTCGGCACTTGGAACGCATCTCTCCAATACTAATACCCGGAGTATCATCAATAATAATATTGGAATTTCCGATAATATTAGCAGATTCAACGATGTTCGCCCATTCATTATCTGTCAAGTCACCCACTCGAATCTTCTGGGAACTAACCATGGAATTCTGGGATAGAATACGGTTAATAAGCTGTTCACTGGACATTTCCAAACTAAATATTGCAACTGCATGATTATGCTTGATTGCAATGTTTTCCGTAATATTTAACACAAAGGCCGTCTTACCTACGGAAGGTCTGGCTGCAATCAAAATCATGTCAGATGGTTGCAGGCCTGACAACTGATGATCCAACCGGGTAAAACCGGTAGGGAGTCCCGTAATACTTCCTCGGGTATGTGAAGCCTCCTCGATTTTTTCAAATACATTTAATACAACCTGACGTACCGGCACGTAATCTCCGGTATTTCCTGTCTGGATTAAATCAAAAATTTTCTTTTCCGTATGCTCTAAAACTGCTTCCAGTTTTTCATTGCCTGCATAACATTCATTAGCAATTTCTTCATTGGCACGAATCAGGTTCCGAAGCACTGCCTTTTCGTACACGATTTCTGCATACTGCTTGATATTTGCAGAGGTTGGCACCATTTCCAAAATGTTCTTGATAAAATCAATACTAATCACTTCGGATGGTACTTCCATCTCAACCAATTTATCTTTTACTGTAATTAAATCACAGGTTTTTCCTTCATTAAACAACGTCACCATCGCCTTAAATAAAGAGCCATACTGCCGGTTATAAAAATCTTCATCCGACAATTTTTCCATAGCCACCGGGATGGCATCAATGTCCATCAGCATTGAACCGATTACTGCCTGCTCCGCTTCGTTGCTGTGGGGCATAATCCGTTTAACTACTGCTTCTTCCATTTGTATCCTCCATTTTCAACAATCCCGGAATGATTATTTTGCTTCCACCTTTACAGCAAGCGTTCCGGTCACATCCTTGTGAAGCTTGATATTGACATTATATGTTCCAAGAGATTTGATTGCATCCGGAATGACAATCTTCTTTTTGTCAATTTCCAGCCCCAACTGTTTCTTTGCTTCTAAAGCAATTTCCTTGCTGGAAATGGAACCAAATACTTTTCCTTCCACTCCTGCCTGAATCTTTACTGTAATGGATTTTTCTTTTAAATCATCTGCAAGCTTCTGGGCTGCTTCCAATTTTTCCTGTGCAATTTTATCCTGATTCTGTTTCTGAAGTTTCAAGTCATTTAAATTTTTACCATTTGCTTCCACTCCAAGTTTTTTTGGCAAAATATAATTTCTGGCATAACCATTATTAATTTCAACAATTTCTCCTTTTTTTCCTAATGCTTTTACATCCTGTAACAAAATTACCTGCATTATAAGTCTCCTTCCTCAATTCGTTTGCTAATCTTTTCCTTTAATTCTTGAATAACATCCGTGATTTCTGCCTTCTTAATCTGTGCACCTGCCAGATTCATGTGACCACCGCCACCAAAATCTTCCATCAGTATCTGAACATTCACTTTTCCTAATGATCTTGCACTAATATAAATCTGATCATTATACGGTGTCAGCACAAAAGAAGCTTTCATATTTTTGACATTCAACAATTCATTGGCTGCCTGTGCCCCCACAACGGTCGGTGATTCTTCCTGCCCGTTTGGAATGTATGTGGAAATTGCAAATTCATCTAAATAGATTTCTGCATTCTCAATTGCCTTTGCTTTCGCTTTATAATCAGCCATTTCTTCTCGGAACATTCGACGAACTCTTGTAATATCCGCGCCCTTCTTTCTCAAGTATGCTGCTGCTTCAAAAGTTCTAACACCGGTTCTATCCGTAAAGTTGTTGGTATCAATCATAATTCCACTATACAGTGCTTCTGCTTCCATCTTAGTTAATTTTACAGTCTCATTGATGTACTGCATAATTTCAACAACCATTTCCGAAGCCGATGATGCGGACAATTCAACATAAGATAACTGCGCACCTTCAATCACATCTGTCGTCTGACGGTGATGATCAAAAATGATAATACAGTGAGCCTGTCGCACCAAACGTGGATGTTCCGTATAACCGGCTCTGCTTACATCTACCACAATCAATGCATCATTTTTTCCCATTCGTTCTTCAGCTTCTTCACCGGTAATAAACAAATCTTCCTCATATTCTTCTGATTCCCGAAAACTCTGTACCAGCTCTTTTACACTGCTGCTCATCTCACCTACAACAATATGAGCCGTTTTTCCAATAGTTTTACAAATACGATACATACCAATAGACGCCCCAAAGGAATCATTATCTCCAATGTGATGTCCCATAATATAAATATCGGATTTCGTTTCAATCAAATCTCTAAAAATTGTTGCTTTAACACGGGATTTCACTCGGGTATTCTTTTCAACGGACTTTGATTTTCCACCATAGTAATATACCTTACTTCCGTCTTTCAGCACGGCCTGGTCTCCACCTCTGGCAAGCGCCATATCAATAGCAGTAGTAGAAAGCTCATAGCTGTCCTGCAATGTCTTTCCACCCATACCTATACCGATACTGATTGTTACCGGAATTCCATTTCCCATATTGACGTTCTTTACATCATCCAAAACGGCAAATTTATTGGTCTGCATTTTGCTGATGTACTTTGTTTTAAACATTACAAAATACTTATCATTTTCCAGTTTTCTGACAATGCCGTCATACTGAGAGAAATAAATATTAATTCGTCGGTCAATTAAGGCCACCAGCAAGGTTCTTCTTGTAGCTTCAACCCCTTGTAAAACCTCGTCATAATTGTCAATATAAATATTGGCAATTACCGTTCTTTCATCTCGAGTTTCCTTACTTAATTCCTGAATTCTTGTTTCATCAAACAGGTAAAACGCAATCATAATTCCGTCTCCCTGATCCACCAATGGAAATTCTTCGTTTTCCAGGGTTTCATTAAAATCAATTTCCCGAAGTACAACTTTGAAGATTTTTTCCTGATGCTGTATTTCGAATTCGTATTCTTCTTTTTCTAACTGTAAAAACTCAGTCTTAAACTCCGGAAAGATATCAATAATATTTCGATTTTTTACAGAGTCTTCTTCCATCAGTTCATTCATCATCTGATTGCTCCATAAAATCTTTCCGCTTTCATCCATCAGTCCATATGGCAATTCCAATTCATTCAGCATCCTTCTTTGAATCAATCCGTATTGCGTACCAAAGTTTACCAGATTCTGTGCAAGCTTTGGTTTCATTCGAACATAAAGAACTGCCGAAATCACAATATAGACTCCGGTACAAATCAAGAGAAAAATACCGGCATTTCGGTTGCAACAAAATGCAATAACTGATGCAATAATCCAGAACAAATCCCAATACAATGGAATTCGCAGATACTGTTTAATTTTCCCTTTAACTCTTTTCTTATTTTCCATAATGCCTTCCTCTTTTACGGATTTCATCCGTACTTCTTAGTATATCATCATTATACCCAATAAGACAACTGTAAAAGCGATAGCATAATAAGCAGGACAAGTCCGATATGGCGCCATTTTTCTTCAACCAATAAACCAATAAACTCTCTAAGGAAAGCATTCGGATAAAAATAAGCCTTTGTCTTCGCTGCAATTCCTTTTGCATGTACTTCATTTCTTTCCGCTAAAATATATCCTCGAAAAACATGATAGTTGGTAGTGGCGAATGCAATTCCCAACATATTAATTGGTCTGCGCCCCTCATGCCGAATGAGCCAGATATTGCTTGCCATCAAGAAAATCGATAAAACCAACATAATTGGAGTAATTGCAATAATCACTGCCTGATATCCATTGAAATTTAATTCTCCTATAGTTCGGTCCATAATGACCCCTGTTGCGCTGACTTTAAAAGAATGCTCATGGATTGATATCATTCCACCTTCATCAGAAAACTGATATCCCGCATACACTTTTGTTTCTCCTCGTTCTATGGAGCGAAAGTCCAATACCAGTTCTCCATTCTCCATACGAGCCCCTTGAAACTCCACAATTCCTTCCTTTTCTATCTTTACTGCAACCTTTGGAGCGTCTTCTCGTGGAAGAAATATATTCGTATGTAATGTATACTGATTTCCTACTGTTGCAATAAAAAGAAATTCCAGAAAAGCAATTATAAAAATAATAATATTTAAAAAGTATATCTTACGATTTTTCTTCACAGTTTCCTCCACTGTTTTCACAGATGTCATTATTTTATCATTCACAGGAAGAACATTCAATCTTTATATACGGCTCTATGAACGGGGCCATACATGAAAAAAGCTGCCCTTTCGGACAGCTCTTTCATTCTTACTTAATTCTTACTGTTTTCACCGCAGACCATTTCTGACCGTAAACAGTTTTCTTTCCAATTACTTTAAATCCGCGTACGCGCACAAATAAGTTTTTCTTATTTTTTAATTTCTTATGGGATACAGTGAACACCTTTTTGTTTTTCTTTGTAAATGCTTTCACCAATACTTTTCTGTTTTTCTTTGCATCTACTTTCTTTCGATAGAAACGAACCTCGTATCCATCCGCATTCCCTAATGCTTTCTTCAAAGTAACTTTGATTTTCTTTGCTGATTTTTTCTTTTCTGCCTTCTGAACCTTCGCTACTTTACAATTCTTTTTAAATTCACTTGCCAACTGTTTATCAGATTTTGGTGTTGGCGTATCAGTAACCGCTTTTTCTGTGGTAGTTTCCTGAACAATTATCGGTGGCATCGGACCAACAATCCCCTCATCGATAATTTGGAAATCCTTGATGGATACCGTTCCGGACCAATTATTTTCTGTCTGATAAATAATATCAGAAACATTCACTCCATTCTGGTCGTACTGGGCTCCAAATGCGCCAAGCATAATGTTCACAGATAACTTTTGTCCGCTGACCCAATTCGTAAATGTATATATATATTTGCTTTCCTGGTTTCTTAATACAATAATCTGGGAGTCTCCAGATAATACATCCCCATCATATGGTGCCAATTTTGTTCCATCCACCTCTGTGCTAAAATCTACGTAGGCAAACTTTATGGTAGATTTATTTGAGGATGCACTTCCTGTAAATGAAACAGTATATGTGTGTCCCGGAATCATAGCAACATCCGTCATTTGTGCCTGAACAGACCAAGGATTAATACGATCTTCTGTAAGTTCTTGGTCATTTTTCCACATTCGATCCCATCCTGTATTGGCAATGTCCATCTGAAATCCACTAGATTTTTTCGTTGCTGTTTTACTTTCACGACTGGACTCTGAAAATCCTCTTGCCCATCCGGTTATTTCTTCATTCGTATCATTCAAAGCAACTGAATTGATGAAGCCGCAATTTCCATTTCCATTCTCATATTCATTCGGATTCGCAAGACTTGCCGGTCCTCCCTGAAAGAAAGTCCAATTGGACAATTCAATCTTTTCTCCCGGTAGATACGCCTGAACCTCTCTCGTGAAATTCGGTGCAATAACCGCGCCGGCAACCATAGCTGTCACGGTTCCAATCATGATACCTTTTCTTACTCTTTTACCCATTTTATTCCCTCCTAATTCTTCTAGTTCTTTTTTTGTCGAATTTTTTTCAACTCATTCGCATCTGCCCTTTATTATATCATTGTTATTATCATTTTTAAACGCCTCCTAGATATAATTCACTTTTTTAGCAATTTATCCTCTTTTTTCTCTTTACACTATGAACATTTTATCATAAACTTACTTCGTATCTGACATAACCGGATAATAATTTTAAGGAGATTACTATGTTTCGTGTATGGGGAAGAACCTTCAAGAATAATAATATGCTAAAAAGTACTACCATTGAATTAGAAATGGATGACACAAGAACTCACAAAGTCTTCAAAGCATTGGAAATGATTTGCGAGGAATTTGATTTGAGTAATCCAATCTGGTTGGAAACCAATATCAAGGAGTTCAAACGAATTGCCCGCACCCGTTTCACTGCTGACAGTTTCGTGGAAGCTATTGATTTTGATTATTTAGATTTTTATGTGATTGAGGAAGATTAAAAAAATCCCGATCCTTCGTGGACCGGGATTTCTCTTCTTCTACAGCTTTTTCTTTTTTAATATCATTTTATAATATTTTTTCGCATTCTTCGGCACTTTAAATTTCGCTTTCTTAGCAATCTTTCTAAATGCTTTTGAATTGATTTTCACTCTTTTTCCTCTGATATAAATCTTTTTTAATTTCTTATCACCGTAAAAAGCTTTGCTGTATATAACCTGTACACTCTTTGCAATTTTGATCTTTTGCAATTTTTTACAATTTGCAAAGGCTTCTTTTCCAATAAAGGAAATTCCATTTTCGAGTATTACACTTTCCAAATTTTTGTATCCGGAAAATGCTTTTGAAGCAATCTTTACTACCTTGAATTTCTTTCCTTTAATGGTTACACTTGCTGGAATCTTCAATTTTTTAAGTTTTGCATTTGTTGCTCCAATACAGGTAATCTCCGCTATCTTTCCGTGATAACTAAGGACACGATATTTTAATCCATTCACGGTATAAATCTGATTGACACTTATCTTGTTTGGATTCACTACAGTAACACTACAGGTCATGCATTCTCCTGTTTCACCCTTGACGATGATTACAGTTTTTCCTTCTTTTGCTCCAAAGATTACACCATGTTCACCTACTTCTACAATATCCGGTGAAGCACTATTATAATAAAAATAGTCGTATACATTTTGTGGTTCTTCAATGCTATAACCTACATTGATTTTTCCATACTGGCCAACATTTAATGTAATTTCTGGATTTGTTATTTCCGTATTATAATCCCAATGGTTTTCCTTCTCCATTTCTTCTGAAGTCAGAACAACAACTTTACATACCGCTTTTTTCCCATTTGTTGTTGTAACAGTAATATCAGCTTTACCTGCACCAACAATTTTTACATTACCATTCTCTACCTGAGCAACTTTTTCATTGGATGACGTCCAGGTTAATTCCTTTACTAATGCATCAAACGGAACTGCCTGAACAGACAATGAAATATCATCTCTTGAATCTTCCGAACAACAAATCAATTCTTTTGAAAGATAAATTTTCTGTGGTTTTACAATTTCACTTTCCGGCAAATAACTTGCAGTTAATGTGATAGATTTTGGTATTCCATCCTCCTCGAAGAATTCTCCTTGATAGGTATATCCATTTTTTTTCAAATTTTCAATTTCTTCTTTTTCCCAGACATTCTCCAGGTCCTTTGCTGTCATATTGTTATATTGCAAATACTCTTCATACGTCAGATGATACTGTGTATTCCATCCGACAAATACAAAACCTTTTTTCTCCGGAACCTTTGGTTGCGCAGATAATGGCTTACCGACGTATTCTGTCTGCGTTGCAATTGTCTTTCCATCTGCCACGAATTTTACCTGACATTCTACCGGATAGAGTTTTTGAACATTTTCATCTACCCATTCCATTCGTTGTAAGATCCACTGACGGAGTCGCTCAATTTCTTCCTCATAGGTCAATGTCTTTGTATTTTCATCTAAATCCCCTAAATCAGACATTCCCCATTTTTCAAAATTGTACTTTGCAGTGACTTTCATTTGTTCTGCATACTGATCCAATTGACCACCTTCTCGAACCAATTCCATCAGTTTTTCCTTAAGAATCGGCCAAGCATTTACTACCTCTGCTGCAAACTCAGGATCTTTAAACATCTGTGAAAACCATACGGATTCATTATGTGACCAACCTGTCACATATGGCTCGTTATATTCTGTAGATCCCCATGCAACATAATCAAAATCCCATAATGGTCCCCAATATAGTTTATCATTACGCTTTTTATATAAATAGGTACTTGGACTTGCATATCCATCTCCGTTTTTAGAAAATTCCTGGAACCAGTAATACATTGCTGTAGATTTAATATCCATTAAATCTTTATATGATACGCCGTTTCCATCTCTAAACTCTTTTCCATAAATTGCATTCTCTACCTGCTGCACATAATTTTTAATGTAATTATATTGAGTTTCGTTCATATAATCTTCGAAAGAAGGATTTTCCAACTCAAAGGATTCCCCACGTTTCGTTAAAAATTGTACTTCATCGTCACCGTACGGAGACATTCCAAGTAGATATCCACCGGAAATAATTTCCGGATCGGTAGACATTTTTGTCTCTTCATTGTCTTCCAAATCGTCTATATTAACTCTTGTTTTTCCTACACGAATTTGTTCACTCAGCAAATAGCTTCCCAAATAATCTCCGTTCATTATGACATCTACCGGAACACATTTTGGAGTGAATTCCATTCCTACCTGTTCCCCTAACCAATAGGTAATCTTATTTCTCAAAAGACTGTTGTCATAATAATTTGCAAGAAGCACCCAATGCTTGTTCTTTCCCATTCCAAGCACATCCTGCTTATCTTGTAATTTAATTTTATACGGCTTCTTATCCGGATCCCATGTTGAATTTCCACGACCACGAATGTATTCCATTTCATAGGTTTCTGTCTTCAATGGTTTTTTATTATATTCTCCATTATATCCTTCAGGAATCTGAACGGTCATACTTCCATAACATTCAACGGAGTGATCTGAAGAAGCATTCATTTCCCCGATGCTTCCCTCTGATTCATCGATATTGAAATAAACAACAGGAACTGAACTTTCTACGAATTCAATTGAACGTATAAATACCTCTGTATTTTCTTCACTGGTTTCCAATACCTTCAAATAAACTTTGTGTTTTCCAACCAATTTGTACTGATCTACATCAACAGATACACTTCGAGAATAACTCCAATCATTCTTTTTCTTCTGACGATAAAGCCAAATTGTTCCAATCGGTTCTTCCATAGAATCCACATAGATTCCCAACTGAACTTTCGTTCCTTTTTTAGAAAAAGCATCAATAGAAATTCGATTAATATAACTCCGATTAAAATCAAATTCTTTTGTTATTTCGATGCTTTCTCCGGCAAGAGTTCCTGAGAAGAGCACTCCCTTTTCCTTCTCTAGTGTCTTTGCCGTCGCTTCTATTTTTTCCGTATCGTACTGAAGCTGATTCGCAGCAAATAAATCTGTAAATAACTGATTGTCATAATCTGTTTTCTGGTTCTCCTCCTGCGGGATTGGCTCCGCCCCCGTCATCGACGAACTACCAAATTCAGTCATCGTCACCACCAGAGCACCGGCCAAGACCAGGCTCACCAATTTCTTCCATTTTTTTCTCATAAGCCGCTCCTTTCCAAATTTGATAAAAATTTGATTTCTCGTATATTTATAATAGCATCTTCCCTCTCCTATATCAAATATTTCTCTGTAAATTGCTTCACTAGTTCCATATCAATTACAGAAGTTGATGTTTCAAACGTTATGATTAAATCTTCCCCTGGAAAGATTCCATTCTTCTCATATAGCCCAATTTTCATCACTGCCGTTCTCGCATACTCAGGGCTGTCCATCATCCCTTCATGCTCCCAATATAATTCTCTTCCGGTTTTGTGTGATAAAAAAGTAAAATCTGGATATATTATTCCGTATGGTTTCAATTCTAATGGACACTCATATTTATATTGCACTCCCATCGAATCAAAATAGTCTGCCATTATTTTTTCTGATTTTGATCGTACACGTATTCCACGATTTGTAATAATAACAGGCGCATCACTTCTAAATGGCTTATCTGCATACGGAACATTCATCCATTTTTCTATACGCTGCTGATAAGTTAACTCTACCGGTTCAATTAATTTTCTGCGTTCAGGATGTTCTTTCAAATAAATTGACTCAATCTCATTATCTTCATAATCTCTCAAGATAGATTCAATTTGAGCTAACCGCTTACTCACTCTTTTTAGCACTTTTTCATCGTAAGATTTTTGAGCTAGTCTCTTAACAAGCTCAATCTCCTTTTTAGGAAGGTATGTACCATTATGACTTTCTCCCTTTTTACATTGATAATACTGTACACATCCTTGGCTTTTCCCTATCCTCAAACAGCCCTCTGGTACGTCTATCAGATTTTTCTCAACTTGTGCCTTAATGTTACATAATCTCTCTGCTTCATCCCAGAGTTTTTCTTTTAATTCCACAACGATTCCCCCTTTTTGATTCCATTACGAATACTTTTCATGAATATATATTTTCATCCGTAGTCCATTATGCATTTTTACGAATGATTTTTTCTTATTATATTTTTCATTCGTAATAAACACGGGCTCTCTACGAATAAACTTCTCACTATGTACTTTTCATTCGTAATCAATTCTCCTTTTCTACGAATGATTTTCTCATATTGTTCTTTTTATTCGTAACCACCCACTAAAACCTACGAATGATTTTTCGTTCTTTTACCTATCCATTCGTAATTCTCATATCCCGAGCGAATATATAAACTATATGTGACTAATTATATTCTTTTTGTCAAACAAAATCAACCCCAAATCCCCTCAAAAACATGACACAGAACAAAGTGTCGCTTGCGACACTTCGCGCGCGAGCGGATGCGTCAGCATAAATACATCTCCGCGAGCTGCGCATCCTTGCGGAGCATTTTTATTTCATGGGGAAGTTCAAAGAACTTTCCTATGAAATAAAAAAAGCCCTTGGAATGCAAGCATTCCAGGGCTTTGTAATTTGTCTAGTTTTGCATCACTTGTAGTAACGCGCATTGCCGCTTTAAGAAATTATAATCTCTTTAATAATTCTGCTGCCATATCTTCGAATCCCGGCTTTCCGAGAAGTGCAAACATATTCTTCTTGTAGCTTTCTACACCTGGCTGGTTGAATGGATTTACGCCAAGGATATATCCGCTGACACCACATGCAAATTCAAACATGTAGAATAATTCACCAAGGAAGAATTCGTTTCTTTCAGGAACTTTTACCATAAGGTTTGGAACATTACCGTCTGTATGAGCAAGAATTGTACCATTCATAGCACTCTTGTTTACGAAGTCCATATTCTTTCCTGCCAAGTAATTGAGTCCGTCCAAATCTTCTGCTGCTTCTTCAATTAAAACTTCTGCTGCAGGATTTTCAACATTAAGTACAGTTTCGAACATTAATCTTGTTCCTTCCTGAATGAACTGACCCATGGAATGAAGATCTGCTGTCAAATCAACTGCTGCCGGGAAAATACCCTTTAAGTCTTTTCCTTCACTTTCACCGTAAAGCTGTTTCCACCATTCGCTGACATAATGAAGACTTGGTTCATAGTTTGCGATAATTTCAACGGATTTACCCTGTTCATGAAGAATATTTCTGATTACTGCATACTGCATTGCGTCATTTTCTTCAAATGCTGCATTTAATGCTCTTTCACGTCCGCTTGCTGCACCTGCCATCAACTGATCAAGATCAGCACCGCTTACTGCGATTGGAAGTAAACCTACTGCTGTAAGAACTGAGAAACGTCCTCCAACATCATCAGGAACAACGAATGTTTCGTATCCTTCTGCTGTAGCAAGAACCTTTAATGCTCCCTTTTCTTTATCTGTAGTTGCATAAATTCTCTTCGCTGCTTCTTCCTTACCGTATTTCTTTTCCAATAAGTTCTTAAATACACGGAATGCAATTGCAGGTTCTGTTGTTGTACCGGATTTTGAAATTACATTTACAGAGAAATCTCTGTCTCCGATTACTTCCAATAATCCTGCAAGATATGTTGAGCTGATATTGTTTCCTGCATAATAAATTTCAGGAGTCTTACGAACTTCCTTGGAAACATTGTTATAGAAGTCATGTCTTAAAAATTCAATTGCTGCTCTGGCACCAAGATAAGAACCTCCGATACCGATTACAACTAATACTTCAGAATCACTCTGAATCTTTTCAGCCGCCTTCTTAATACGTTCAAATTCATCTTTATCATAATCAACCGGTAAATCAATCCATCCTAAGAAATCATTACCTTCCCCTGTTTTTTCTACTAATACTTTTTTTGCACTTTCAGCTTTTTCCTTCATACTGCTTACTTCAGCATCTGTGAAAAACTGTGTTGCCTTTGAATAATCAAATGATACCTTTGCCATTTTAATTTCTCCTCCGTTTAATTGTGAATAACCCATTTTTTATGTCTCAATCGATGTCATCACGATATTCGGTCAGGGAGATTTCTCTCTCTGGCATATGAATACTCATTATATTATAGGGGTTTGGAACATTTTTATCAAGCAAATTTTCTTATCCCACAAAAAAAATTGTGCAAAATGAATTTTCCATGTTTTTCCGACTTTCATTTTGCACAATCTTATCTTTTAATATTCTTTCATCCGCTCCAAATCGCTGGAAACCTGCTTACACTTTACCACTATAATTCTACGAACAATACTCAGAATCACCGCGCCTGCCACACTCACGCATAATCCCCAGGCACATAACTTCATCTTCATTTCATCCGCACTGCCATAATAAAAGTATAAAATTACAAGGAATGCTGCAGCAACGATCAACAAAATAGCACTAAAGGCTGAAATCACATTTAACTGCTGCTTATGCTTTTCTAACTGCTTTTCCTGTTTCTTTTTAAAATCTTTCATCTGTTTCTCCTTTTTTGGAAACCTTCGTAATATCTAGTATAATCAGTCCATTTCTATTTTTCAACCAGGATTTTTAATTTCGCACAAACCGCAATTCTTTCCCCCAATCTATGCAATTTCTTCCTTGCAGTGCAGAAAAACACCTGGTGGCTGCGAAAATCAAAGGAGAAAAACCACCAGGCGTTCTATTAAATTGTCTTTGTATAGAAATTATCTGCTCTTTCTAATTATCTAATCTCCATCTCCCAAAGAGAATATCCATATCCGGTTCCTCTCTGTTTACCGACAAATTTTACAAATCTTGCATTGACCGGATTGAATGAAATCACATCAATTCCTCCATCCTGATTTGTCAATGAAGCTACGGTAGTAAATGTCTTACCGTCTGTTGATACCTGAATTTCGTAAGCTTTTCCGTAAGCAGCTTCCCAATTCAGTTCTACCCTGGAAATGCTCTTTGTCTGTCCCAGGTCTCTTAATAACCACTGATTATCGCTCCAATCTGATGCCCATCTTGTTCCTGCATTTCCATCAAATGCATTGTTTGCAATATATCCTCCTTCTACGGAAGATGCGCTTGCACTTGCCGGTGCAGGAGGTAATGTAGGTGCTTCAGTAGTTGTTTCTACCACAGTTTCGGTTCCCATGACTTCAAATTCGAAGATTGAGAAACCATACTGGGTTGTTCTGGTCTTTCCGTTCATTCTCACATATCTTGCAGAAGTCTTAGCAAATTTGAATTCAGAAAGACCTGCTTTACCATTTGTAATAGTCTGTACGGTTGTCCAGTTCTGTGCATCATTGGAAACATCGATTGTATAATTCTTTCCTGCTGCTGTTTCCCAATTGATATTTACCTGATCAAACTGACAAGTTTTTCCTAAATCAACATAGAAGTACTGATTATCTGTAAATTCAGATTCCCATCTAGATCCGTTATTTCCATCTACTGCTAAGTTTGCCTTATTCCATCCAAGTTCTGTAGACGCATATGCATTCTTCTTGAGAGCAATGTTCTTCTTATTCGGAATCTCACTTTCTGTTGTTTCTTCTTTTACAACATAGCTATAATTTGCTTTTGCAGACTCACCGGCTTCATTCACAGCTGTTACGGAAATTGTATGTGTTCCCGGTGTGAATCTATCCTTCTGTGCCTGTGCATTGTATGTTAATGTTGTTATTCCTGTAGCAACCAATGCATTGTCAATGTAGAAGTTATAGCTTGTTGCATTATTTGCTGCACCCCAGCTGAATACATATGGTGTATTATTATTTCCTGTAAAAGTCAATCCAATCGGTGCGGATGGCAGCTGTACCGGTGCCTTTGTTGTCTGTTCCTGTGTTGTTGTTTCAACAGCAGTTCCTGCAACTCCTAAGATTTCCATTTCAAAAATAGAGAATCCGTACTGGGTTGTTCTGGTCTTTCCGTTCATTCTTACATATTTTGCATTCACTGCATTAAATGGTGTCTGAACCACACCTTCTTTTCCGTCTGTAACGGTTGCTACGGTTGTCCAGTTTTGAGCATCGTTGGATACATCAATCGTATAATTCTTTCCTGCTGCTCTTTCCCAATTAATGTTAACCTGATCAATTTTACTTACAGAACCTAAATCAATGTAAATATACTGATTGTCAGCAAATTCAGATTCCCATCTTGATCCGTTATTTCCATCTACTGCAAGGTTTGCTTTGTTTCCACCTAATTCAGTAGATGCGTATGCTTTCTTGCCTGTTGCAATATTTGTTTCTCCTGCAATAGGAGTTCTTCCTGTTGTTACTTCTGTTTTCTTTGTTGTAACTTCCTGCTTTTTCGTTGTTGTTGGAGCTGTAGTTACAGGATTTTCAACATCCTTTTCCGGAATGAAATATGTCTTTCCATCATCTACAGGGTTTCCATAGTTCTTATAAACATTTCCTGCTGCAGTTAAGTTACCGTTAGAATATCTCCATAAACCTGTTCTGTCATCGTCAAAATCAAATGCTGCATATCTTTCAACATATTCTCTGGAATCCAGTCCCGGCATTACTGCTTCCCAGAATTCTTTTGTTCCATTTCCACCGGTTGCTGTTACATACTGTCCCTTGGTTGAGAATTCTGTAATCCAGATTGGCTTATGATATTTTTCCCATGTCCAGTCAACGATTTCTGTTAAGAACCAGTTTGCCATTCCGGAGCCTGCATAGTTGTCCGGATAGCAATGAATTGCAATGAAGTCCGGCTCATGGTCATTGTTGGCGTCAATCTTGCTCATAAATGCCTGGAACCAATCCGGTGATCCGGATGGCCATAATGCCGTAACCGGTGAGCTGATGTTAATTCCCGTCACACCATCAAATCCCTGCCAAGCATTGTAAACATCCTGTACTGACATATTAATCTGATCGGTTACGTCCGGTTCATTAAATGTCAGACAATATTTGTACCCCTTATTCTTAAGGTTATTAATTCTTGTTCTTGCATTATTTGCACTTGTTTCTTTCCAAATCATTGGAACAAATTCGACGTCATTGTATTTGCTTGCTGTATTTGGATTTTCTGACCAGTTGTAATACCAGCCAATGTTCATATTCTTCAGATCAAGGTTCTGTCCCATATTTGCAGATAGTCCTAAACCTTTCTTTGTAATACCAAATCTGCTTGCAGGTGTATTTCTGCTGCTTCCGTCGGTATATTCAGCCTGAACGGTTACTGCATAATATTTCACCTTTGTTGCATGATATTCAAAGGATGTATTTGTTGTTCTTCCGGCTAACTGTCCGTCAACATAGACTGCATAATCCTTAACCGGTCTAAGCTGTGAAGCATTCCACTGAATCTTAATATCTCCGGCTGCTTTTACAGAGCCCTTTGCAGGACTTGTAATGACAAAGTTTTGTTCTGCATCCGGTCGGGTTGGCTGTTCTGTCTGAGGTTCGGCAGTTGTTGCTTCTGTTGTTACAGGTTCAATTGGTCCACCAGGAATATCCACATGACCTTTTCCGTATTCTACAACCTGCTGTCTCTGACCTGATATGGTAACAGCTCCACCCTGTCCGTTAATTACATGACTAATTCCAGGATTTCCTGCCAGCATTACTGTACATACATTGTGTACTGCCACGTTATCTGCGTCTGGAACTTCCATTCCGTTTTCTGCATTAATTGTTGCGTCTCTATGATATGAATAAATTCCAAGTCCATATGCTTCATGAGATTTTACATTATCTGCTACTTTGTAAGAAGCAAATCCGTCGACTGTGCCGTTATGACTCTTCCAGCTCTGCTGATTTGGAACGTCGTAAGGCAATTCACTCTGATAGAAATAACATCTTCCGCCTTCACCATTCCACAATGTCTGGTACTCATGGAAATGTTCTACGAACAGTCCATACATGGTCATATAATTTCCGTTAATTACAATACCGTTTTGCGTCTTGTTACTGTTCCATGCCACCCCGGCTCCATGATCGGCTCGCCATACCCAGAAGTTATCACCGATAACGTCGTTTGCATTCACGATGATACATGTCTTACTCTGTGCTACAGAGGAGGTTACACCACCAACTCTGAAGAACAGATCACTTAAAAGAATCGGGTCTGACTGATGTCTTGCAGATGAATTGTCCGGACCTACTTTCAATAAGGTTTCTGTATAAGAACCACCTGCGTCATATAACAGTCCTGATACAGATACGCCGTCTACATCTGCAACTTCCATACAGGCATTGTTTCCAGTTGGTGTTAAAGTTGCGTATCCAAGACCTAATACAACGGTGTCTTTCTTTGTTACTTTAATTGGTTTGTTCACACGGTAAATACCCGGTGTTAAAATCAAATGTTTTCCACTTTCCAAAGCTGCATTGATTGTGTCTGCATTATCCTTGTCCGGCTTTGCAATGTAGAATTTATCAATACTGATTGACTTTCCAGCTTCCTTTCCGTTTTTCCAGGATGTTCCTGTTGAGTTTGCTTTCAATGAAGGAACAAAGACGCTGTAATTGTCATTATTGTCTACGGTCAAATACGGAGTTTCACGAATAATCGGTGTCTTTTCTACTCCGGTATAGAACTGATAAGTTGGGTTATACTGCCAGTTGCTTTCCAGCTTTCCTCCGGTATCCTGATCTCTTGAATTCGGATCCATGCCGATAAATACAGCATTCCAAACGCCACCTGCCCAAGCATTGTAATTATCATTTCTTGAGCAATACTGCTGTTCAGACCAGGCTGCTGCTGTACCGTCAACATTGGTATCTGCTACGAATCCACCGCTGGCCCATCCTTGTCCCCATTGGTCAAGGGCTAACCAGTTTTTGAAGTTCATTCTTCGAAGTGAAGTTGCCTGAGCTGCTGCCCAGGTTGTTGTTTGATTTACAGTAAAGTTTTCACAGCTACGCCAAAAATTACACGTTGCATTTGCCCCCATCCAATCAGCATTACAGTCCAATTCGTTCACGACTGTCTCTGTTGGAAGATTTCCTAATCCGGCGATCTGAGTGTAAAAGCCTACTTTCGCACGAACATTATTATAATGTCCTGGTTTAAACAGAATTGCATACCGATCTTGTCCGAACTGATTCGTTTCCTGAATTCCGTAAACCCTGTCGATTACCGACTGAATGTCTGCATCTGAATCATTGTCATCAAATACATAAACATAATCCCCAAAAAGTGACGTTGTAAAGTCACTAGCGTTGGCGGCTTTTACCCCTGTGCTAGGACCAGTATACTGTATTCCCGCGAATACAGTCACCATAGTCATTGCTATGGCAGAGACTTTCCTCAATTGTCGTCTCATGATAAATCCTCCTCTTTTAACTTAGTGGTTTAGCACAAGTAAAAAAATCCTTTTTATTCAATTGTAGTTTTCCGTACATCTGCTAAACCTTCATAACAAAAGTTCCGTTCTTGTCTTTCAACATTTAGCCTGCTATTTCAAATCATATCACACAACTTTTTCAAAAGGAGCCAACAATTTTCATAAATGGTGGACAATTATCATGTTTCTAGGAGATGCTGTTCTCTACCTTCGCTATTTTGCACCCTACAACTTCTTTTTCCCTTACAGGGTGCACCCATCGCCTTCTTTCCACTTCGTTCCTGCACCCTACAACTTCTTTTTCCCCCACAGGGTGCACCTGTCGCCTTCTTTCCACTTCATTCCTGCACCCTACAACTTCTTTTTTCCTTACAGGGTGCACCTCCTCTTTACGGTAGGTATTCTCCCAGCACCTGGTTCAGAATCACCTCCTGCAATTCTTCCTCATTCTTCTGCAGTTGCTGTTTCGTCACTGTATGACTTCGTTTCTTTTCTCCACTGCTATTGACAAGATAGTCCACCAGAATTATTTTCATTTCTTCCCGAAGCCTGTCCGTTCCAAAACTGAAATCCGCCGCTTCCAATACCAAAGCAAATCCAATTCCGATAAACATATTGATGGCGCTGCGATTAAAGATCAGTCCAAAAACAGACCAAAGTAAAATCAATGTAGCACACCAGTGAATCAACTGATCCATTGTGTTCACCGGAATTCGCCACAGTTTTTCCCGATTCAACTGCCGTTCAATCAGAATATCCGGATTCATTATTTGCCCGCTGACTTCCTTGATGCTTTCAATTCTCATCTTAATCTGACGTAGAATTGAATTTTCCGTGCGGTTCATTGTTTCAACGTTGCGCATTAATTTCCGATAATGCGCCACAACCATTCCTTTTGCGACAAATCCCAACAAAAAAAAACTTCCCAGAACAACCAGGAAGTATTTTTCATTAAACATTGCGTTCATAATTAAGTACATTTTTGTTTCATCATACATTTCTCAAGACCCCCTTAAATTTTCTGAACTTATTTTACCACAGGAGTCTTTTTCTTACATCAAAAATCGTTCATCAAATATCGACGTTTCTAGTAGGCACGAATCATTTCCACCAAAAGCTTTACAGAGTTTTCTGCTGCTTTCTTTTCAAAGGTCGGATAATCCATTTCTGCTTTTCCGTCGGCCTGATCGGAAATTGCACGGATTACCAGGTATGGTACCTGATTCAAATAGGCTGTATGCGCAATGGAACCACCTTCCATTTCAGCGCAATCACCGCCAAAAAGTTTGCAAAGCATATCCTTTTTTTCTGGCGTTGCAATAAACTGATCTCCGGAAACAACCTTTCCGTCAAATACTGCTACGTCCAATCCTGCTGCCTTGATACTGCTCTTTGCCAAAATTCTTAAGTTTGGATCTGCCGGGTAACTGGATGTCTTCATATCCGGAATCACACCCTTCTCATAACCTAATGGAGATACGTCCATATCATGTTCCATTGCTTCTGTCGATACTACAATATCACAAATATGAATCTCCGGATTCAGGGAGCCTGCAACACCGGTGTTAATTACCGCATCCACCTGGAACACGTCAATCAATACCTGGGTACAGATTGCCGCATTGACTTTTCCGATTCCCGAACGAACTACCACAACTTCCTTTCCACAAATCTCGCCTTTATAAAATTCCATTCCGGCCCTTTTCAAAATTTCCTGATTTTCCATCATTTCCTTAAGGCTTTCTACCTCAACTTCCATTGCCCCAATAATTCCTAACATTCTTTTCTCCTTTCTGCTTATCAAGCCAAAAAAGAGAAGAAACCATTTTCTTCTCTTTCATTTCTCATTATTAATCATTTAACATGGACTCATATACTTCTGCCACATCCATAATATCGCCTTTGGCAATTAACTGTCCGTGTTCCAAAAGAATCGCCTTATTGCAAAGGCGCTTAACCTGTTCCAGACTGTGAGATACAAAAAGAACAGTGACACCGTGGTCAAACATTCCCTGCATCTTTTTCTCGCACTTCTTACGGAACTTGGCATCCCCTACGGACAATACTTCATCCAAAATCAGGATTTCCGGTTCCACAACCGTGGCGATGGAAAATCCCAATCGAGCCTTCATACCTGAAGAATAGTTCTTAATCGGAACATCAATAAAGTCTCCCAATTCGGAGAATTCTAAGATTTCGTCATACTTAGACTCCAAGAAATCTCTGGAAAATCCCAAAACGGAACCATACAAAAAGATATTTTCCCTTCCGGTATAATTTGGATCAAAACCAGCTCCCAATTCAATCATCGGAGCAATGTGTCCATGACGGGTAACCTTTCCTGTTGTCGGCTTGTACACCCCGGCAATTACCTTCAGCAAGGTACTTTTTCCGGCACCGTTCAAACCAAGGATTCCCAAGCGGTCCCCTTTTTTAATTTCAAAATTGACATCCTTCAATGCCCAGAATTCGTTAAAACGAATCTTTTCACCTTTTATTTTCTTAATCAATAATTCTTTCAAATTATCAACTTTTTCTTTGCTCAAATTAAATCGAATACTGATATTTTCAACCTTCAGTGCTACTTTACCCATACTTCCTCCTAGATGTGCAAAATAAACTTGTCCTGATGTTTCTTAAACAATAACACCCCTGCAACAAAAACAATGACACTAAATCCAAATGAATATCCCATCATCATAAGCTGTGATACTCCGTTATCGTAATAGGTAAACAAATCATGTCCTGCTACCAAAACTCTGACGTTATTAATTACACAATATAATGGATTTAATTTAATGAATCGTGCAATGTCTGCTCCCATACGATTAACATAATAGAAAATTCCTGAGCAGTACATAATCAGCATTAGGATTACATCCCACAAATATTCCAAATCTCTAAAGAATACACAGACTGTCGCTAATAATAATCCGGTTCCGATGCTCATAATAAACAGCGTAATTAACGGAATAAATATTTCAATAATAGTCCATGTCGGGTAAACACCCTTGTATACCATCATCATTGCCAATACAATCAGTGACAATAAGAACAATATATAATTGTAAATAACACTGGAAAGCGGATACAAATATTTCGGTACATAAACCTTTTTAATCATTGCCTGATTCGCTCGAATGGATCGCATTGCAATCTTCGTGGAGCTGGAAAAACAACTGTAAATCAGTCGACCGGATAAGATGTAAATAATAAACGGCAATGCATCTCCCTCACGATGGAAGAATGTTCCAAAAACCAGATTCAATACAACTGATGTCAACAATGGTTCCAATAAAGTCCATACCAGTCCCAAATAGGAACGTCTGTATTTTAATCGGATTCCTTTTACTACCAATTCTTTTAAAAGGAATCTGTATCTAAAAAAACTATCAATATACTTCTTCATAAATCCTCCGCATATGCCTATCGGCAATATACACATTCATTTTTATAGAAACTTTCAGCGATACCCACTTATTATATAATATTTCTGATGATTGTCAAATTGTGAGTGAGGTACCGGGCAATGACATCATCTTCCATATTTTGAAAAACCCTCCATCTATGATATTATAATAGAAGCAAAAATCATAGGAGTTTTTTATGAGCGTTGTAACAAAATTAAGAAAAAAAGCCGGCAGTGTCAAGGTGACGCTTCGCCGTTCAAAATATGCCGGATACTATAAACATCAAAAAATTGATTCCAATGTAGTTCTTTATGATTCCTACTTTGGAAGAGGACTGATTTGCAATCCTTATGCGCTTTTTCTTGAGCTTCTCAAAGAGCCCGGCTACAAACATATCTGGGTCTTGGATGCCAATGCATCTACAGAGCATTTTCCAAAAACCGAAAATGTATTTTTTGTTCGCAGACACAGCAAGGAACATCTGAAATATCTTGCCAAAGCCGGATACATTATCACCAACGTGTCCATGCCTTATTATTATTGCAAAAAACCGGGACAGGTTTATATCAATACATGGCACGGAACGCCACTGAAAAGTTTGGGTTATGATATTCCAAACTCTCCGGCAACCATTTCCAATGTATTGAGAAACTTCTTATCTGCAGACTATGTGATTTCCCAAAATCCGTTTCTGACTTCCGTTTACAAAGAGAAATATAAGTTGGACGAATTGTTTGAAGGAAAAATCATCGAAGAAGGATATCCAAGAAATGACCGGCTGTTAAATGCCAATCGGGACGATGTTATCAATATGCTTTCTTCCTATGGCATTATTGTGGATTCTAAGAAAGAAATTATTTTATATGCTCCGACCTGGAAGGGAAATGATTATAATAAACCGGAAATTAATCCGGAGGAATTTACTGGAATCAAAAAATCTCTGGAACAGATCATTGATACCAGCTGCTATCAGATTTTGATCAAACCACATCAGGTGGTCTATCAAACATTGAAAAAACAGGGACGACTTCCGGATATGATGATTCCGGCAGAAATAGATACCAACGAATTGCTGTCGATTACGGATCTTTTGATTTCTGACTACTCCAGCATTTTTTATGATTTTCTTGCCAGTGGAAAACCGGTGCTGTTTTATATTGAAGATTTAGAAAAATATCAGAATGAACGTGGACTTTATTTGCAACCTTCGGAACTTCCCGGCCCGGCATTCACAACCTTGCGGGATTTAGGAGATGCTATTAACAATCTGGAGCAGGTTGTTCGCAATTATCGTGAAAAATATGAGGAGGCGAAACAGTTTTCCTGCCCATATGATGATGGTCAGGTGGCAAAGCGAATCGTGGATATTATCTTCCACCAGAAGACGAAGGATACCAACGGGCGACCTTATCGCATTATATCCGCCACAAAAACGGACAAGAAAAAATTATTAGTCTTTGGTGGTGGCCTTCGATTGAATGGAATCTCCACTGCTCTGCGAAATATGTTGCAGTATCTGGATTACGAAAAATATGATGTGACATTATTTGCCGCCAATCTGAAACTGGAGGAATGTGAAAAAATGATTTGTTCCTTCCCGGAACAGGTTCGCGCCTTTGCCCGCATTGATTATACGCCGGCCACCTTTACGGAGCAGATTCGAAATGACTTTCTTCGTGTCTTTGGTTTTCATTTTCCGCTGATTCGAAAGCTTTATCCAAAGGCAATGTATAACCGGGAATATCTTCGTTGCTTTGGAAACAGTCAGTTCGATGCGGTGATTGATTATTCCGGCTATGGTTCTTTCTATTCCATACTCCTGTTAAGTGCTGAGAATGCCAGAAAAATTATCTGGCAGCACAACGACTTAAAGGTGGACAAGGTGAAGGTTGTTAACGGGAAACGACCTCACAACCGGGAACTTCGGGTAGTATTTTCTGCCTATGATTATTATGACAAGATTGTAGGTTGCTCGGAAGATGTTATGAAAGTCAATTTGGAAAAAATCGGCTATAAACATCTGAAAGACCGCTGTGCCTATGTTCGAAATACTGCAAACTTTGAACGGGTTCTGGATTCTGTAAAAGAACCTCTTTCCTTGGAATCTGCTGAAGCCCTTGGAATCGAAGAAATTTTTCAGGACAATCGAATTTCCTTTGTCAATATGGGTAGACTTTCTCCTGAAAAAAATCAGGCAGAACTGATTCTTGCTTTTGCCAAATTACAAAAAGAATACGAAAATGCCCGACTCTATATTTTAGGCGACGGTGCCCTGCGGGAAATGCTTCAGAATCTGATTCAAGAACAGGGCTTGACGGATAAGGTCTTTATGACCGGAAATGTGGAAAATCCATTCCAGATTATGAAGGAATGTGATTGTTTTGTTCTTCCTTCCCTTTATGAAGGACAGCCGGTTTCTATTTTGGAAGCCCGACTTTTGTCCATGCCGATTCTGATGTCCCGGTTCAGTTCCTATCGTTCCGCAGTTATTCCTGACGGACAACTTCTAGTAGACACGGATGCAGATTCTATCTACAAGGGCATGAAACAGTTTATTGAACAGGGCGCACCGAAGTACCAATTCAGTGAAGTAACATATAACGAAGAAACAATGAAACAGTTTGACAATTTACTAAAATAAAGGGGATTTGCCCATGAAAAAATTTATTGCAACCAAAAAGCCAAGTCTTGCTTCAAAATGCAAAAGGTCAATAAAAAAGATGCTTCAATCTTCTCATTTATCTGAGAAGGACAGAGGAAAGCTGATTTATTATCAGGCACTGAAAGAACCGGTGCTCAAAAACCATATCTTCTACGAAGCATTTGCGGGCCTAGGAATTTTGGATCATCCCCGTGCAATCTTTAAAGCACTTTTAGATGATTCCACGTTTAACGATTACACCCACATTTGGTCCATTGACAACCCGGAACTGGCAGCCTTTAATACAGAAGAATTTTCTGAACTTGAAAATGTTCAGATTGTAGTTCGAGGCTCTCAGGAATATTATGAATATTTGGCAACCTGTAAATACCTGATTGCCAATACCACCTTTGGCTACTTTTTTGAAAAAAGAAAAGAACAGGTTTATATCAATACCTGGCATGGGGTTCCCACCAAAGCGATGGGTTATGAACATTCTGTGGAGAAGGTTGAGAATGCCAGAGGGCCAGCCAGACATTTCCTTTCTGCAGACTATTTATTGTCTGCCAACCGGTTTATGACCAATATTATGTACCGCCGTTCTTATAAAATGGACGGACTATTTGAAGGAAAGCTTTTGGAAATCGGGTCTCCTCGCTGTGATACACTGATTTTTCCAGACCGGGAAAAGGTTCTTGAAAAATTGAACCAATTGGGCATTGAAACTGATAAAAAAATTATCTTGTATGCCCCAACCTGGAAAGGCAATCTTTACGATCAGCTAAATTATGATGTTCAGGAATTGAAAGAACTTGTGAAAAAGTTTTCCGGAGCCATCAATCGAAAAGAGTATCGCATATATCTTCGTGTCCATTATTTTCTCTATCGAATTCTGGCCGAGGATCCGGAGCTTCAGGATATGCTGATTCCATTTACAATCGATACCAACGAACTGCTTTCCGTTGTGGATGTTCTGATATCTGATTATTCCAGCATTTTCTTCGATTATTTATTAATGAACAAACCAATCATTTTCTATGTTCCGGATTTGGAGCAATATGAAAGCGGACGAGGATTATACGTTCCTGTTAGTGATTTGCCGGGACTTGTTACCTCTAATCAAGTCGATGCCTGTGCAGCACTTCGAAAAATCACGATTGCCGACGGACCAGAAGCTTACATGAAACAATATGCTTTTCAGTATGATGCTATGAAAAAATGGTGTACGTACAATGAAGATGGGCTTTCCTGCACCAGACTGATTCATCTGATTTTTGAAGATGCAATGGAACCTAGTGACGATGTTTCATTAAGAGAAGATCTTTCTGAAATTCATCTGGAGCAATACGCCCGTCCGGCAAAGTCATTTTATTGTTTTGACGGATTTGATAATGGAAAAGAAAAGATCCTGGTATGTTTTAACACCCGGGTAAACGCAGCTGAACATTATGAGGAGTTAAAAGAATATCTGGAAGAAATAAATTATAATGAAACCGATGTGACTTTACTCATCACTTCTTTCAAGGATGAGCAAAACAAGAACTTCTTTAATCACCTTCCCGATGAGGTTCGAATTCTTGTCTGGTATGGATTACCTTTTGTAACACAGGAGAACAAAAAGTTTTTCCAGAAGGAAGTACGCCGAACTTTAGGAAACGTACATTTTGATTCCGTGGAATTTGTCGGCGAAGTCACAAATTACTGGGCCGCCTTCGGAAATACCATACTACATCTAACATAATAATAAAAAGGACCCGTAGGTCCAATGTCATTAAGTAAAAATTACTTATATGAGATTGCCCGTAGGTCCTTTTTATTTCTTATTTATGACTAATTGTCATTTCTTTACTCCACATTCCGTATGCTTTCTTAGTCTTCTTAGACTTCTTAGATTTCTTAACGAACTGATAAGGGCGAACCTTTACAGATACTGCACCGGAAACCTTCTGAAGGTATTCATCATTATCCATGTTATATTTCTTATCAACATCATATCCGGACTTTAAGAACTTTGGAGCTGCAGTAGTGAAGGAGTTCTTCTTTGTTGTGAACTTGTAAGTCTTCTTACCCTTCTTCATCACTACTTCATATCCCTTTGCTCCGGAAACCTTTGCAAACTTAATTGTAACTTTTCTCTTTGCATATAATGCAGTATCAAGTGTTGTCTGGGCATATTTGAATTTCTTCTTGTTTACAACTTTTACATGATGTTCAAATGCTGCCACATCCATCTTAACTTTTCCTGCGAATTCAACCTTCTTCATAGAAACATCATAGAATGCCTTTACACCAATCTTTGAAAGTTTCTTGTTTAATACCAACTTCTTAATTGTTGCATTTACAAATGCGAAATCTCCAACAGATTTTACATTCTTTCCAAATGTAAGCTTATCTAAGTATACTGAAGAAAATGCAACCGGTGAAATAGTTTCTACACTATTTGGAATTGTAACTTTTCCCTTGGAATTGATACAATAGTATAACTGCTTTCCATCAACTGATGTCAGACAACCGTTTTCAATTCTACACTTCTTGTTTTCTTTTGCAATTGTGATGGAATCTACAGATGTTTTGTAGATTGCTTTTCCCAAATTCTCTGCTGATCCATAAAGACAGATTTCAGAAATATTACCTTCATCAGCGTAACTCCAATCATCATAATCGTCATCGTAGTTATAATTTGCTTGTCCACCGAAAGCACCAACTTCATATCCTTTGACATCTCCGCTAACCACAATTTTTCGAGCACCATTAAATGCATTTGTTTCCACCTTCTTTACTGAAGTAGGAATTGTAATTGTACCATTAACGTATGCGAATGCATCCTGTTTAATTGTTGTTACCGTGTTTGCAATCTGAACATCATCAACATACGACATCTTTGAGAACAATGAAGAACCAATCGTTGTAATTCCTTTTCCAACAACAATCTTCTTCACGTCTCCATTATTAACAGAGATTTTATAATTATCCCAGGTAGCACCGCTTCCTGTAATCGTTAATGTTTGTGTCGTACTATCATACTGATAATCTACCTTATCTCCACATCTTCCCTGAGCTACTACATCTGCGGATACCGTTGTAAGCCCTCCAATCGCTGTTGCTGGCATACTCATTGGCATTGCCATGCTCATCATCATACTCATTACTGTCATTCCTAAAACAACTTTCTTAACCTTTCTCATTTTTAATTCCTCCTAAAATTATCACTTTTGTTTTGTTGTTATACCTTATAAACGCAAGTGGATTTCATTTTATTTCACTGAACCAAAATTTTTTTTATCATTTCCCTAAAATAAAAGCAAACTGAAAATGGTAATGGCCAATTCCAGTCTGCTTTTTAGAAAACCTTTCTACAGTTCCCCATTTTAAGTGACTCCATATTCTTTAATAACAAGAATACCATAACTTTTACTTAAATGATCATTATGCTTTGCCCAAGTCTGTAAACTTAACCGGCTTATTGTTTCCTGAAAATTCACTTTTTACATCTTTTTGTGTATATTTTCCTGTTGAAAAAGTATAAATCAATCCTAGCGCATCTTTATTTACCAAACACACTATAGCTTGTCCCATTGCTGATACTATTCCCTTATAATCTGTAGATTTTACTGGATAATAATGTTCTAATTGCTCACATATTTTTATACTTTTTTTGCCACTAGAACGTTTAACCTTGAATTTAATTGTTAAAGTTTCATTTGAAAAATTACGGGTTACGTACTTTCCAGCTCTATTATTGTGCGAGTTATTTCTATTGTAATATAGTGTATAATAAAAGTCTCCTTTTGTTATTAAGTGTTTATCATTTGGATGAAGTGGCATTACACAGTAGATATTATTCTGTGATGTTGGCACATGATACTGATATTTCTTTGTATTTTTTCTTACACTCTGATTTTCATAATTTTTTGAATCTCCCCTTGAAAGCGTTGGTTCATCATATCGTTTTTACAAATCATCATAAATATAAAAACTCTCTGTCCAACTCTGAGTAATAGTACAAGAATTGTCCACATAGCTTGAGTTGTTAAATTCAACGTTTACACAATCAGTTAGTCGGTAAGATGGTGTTTTTGTCCAAACCATCTTGATTTCAACCCATGCATACTTTTTATCAATCTTTGTAACTTTGTATGTTTTTTTCACGTAACCAGAAGATGTACTTGTTGAAATAGCCCCATATCCGCTGTGTGTTCCTGCCAATTCATCAGCAGAAACAACTCTAGTGGTTCTTACCGAAATAGAACTAATTAATAACGTGAATATCACCATAAATGACACTATACTTTTTTTCATTTTAAAACCTCCGTTCTTAACAAATAATTTTTACTCAAATAGTTATGGTTTTCGTCCACCTTTTCTTAGCATCTTTAGTAAAATATCACTTTTTTATACACATGTCAATGTATGCGATAACATTTCAAAAATGTAAAAAAATAAATAGTTATGAACTGATATTCATAACTATTTATTCTTTATAAAATTTTTTCACTTTATCATTATTGAAATACTGTTTTCACAACACGCTCTGCTGCATGTCCATCATCCCAGCAACAGAATTCTTCGTAAAACTTGTCATATTTTTCTTTATATTCTTCTTCCACCTGTTCAAGATTTGCAATCGCTTCAAATACCTCTTCATTGGTTCGAAGAATCGGTCCCGGAAGAATTTCCTGAATGTTCAAATAGAAACCATGAAGGTTATCTCTGTAATTTTCCAAATCATACATATAGAACAACATTGGTCTTCTGAGATTTGCAAAGTCAAAAAATACAGAAGAATAATCTGTGATAATTAAGTCTGTCAAAAGATACAAGTCTGTAATATCATCATAAGTACTGACATTCATTACAAAATCATCAAACATCTTTTTATCCAGACGTTCAACTACTAGATAATGAAGTCTCATTAACAGAACATACTCATCTGAAAACTGTTCCCTCATACGTTCCACATCCAACGCAAGATTGAAACCATATTCCCCGGTGTCGATAAACTCATCATCTCGCCAGGTCGGTGCATACAAAATCACCTTTTTATCTTTCGGGATTCCCAGTTTCTCTTTAATTCTATTGGCACGTTCTTCCTTGTCCGTTGCATACATCGGATCATTGGCAGGATAACCTGCTTCCAACAACTGATGTTTCTCCAACATATATGCACTCATAAAGCACTTGGAAGAATGTGGATTATCTGACAACATATAATCCCATCCACGGGACTGCTTAAATACATTTTCCTTATATGCCGGCGTGTAAGAATGAATGTTTTCCAAATCAAAGGCCAGCTTCTTCAATGGAGTTCCATGCCAAGTTTCCAATAAGACTGTTCCTTCTCTTCTTGGAATACTCAGTGGCTGACGCATATTAAGCACCCAATACTTACTACGATTCATATAGTAATAATACTTCAGACTCCAGCGCTTTACCTTCTTACACTTTCCGTCAATCTTGATTCCCCGCTTATCCACAATCCAGATAAACTTGTATTGATTACCATAATGCTCATTCATGTACTGATAAATATACTTTGGCTGTCCTGAATAATTTCTTCCCATGAAACTCTCAAAAACAACCCAATTTTCTTTTAAGGACCATTTATCAAAAATGTATTGGGTAATCGTCTTATTTCTAAAACGTTTGTCCTTGAAAATACGAATCAGTTTTCTCTTTGCTAAAAGAATATTGGAATATCTTCCGATTTTTGATTCGTCCCCTTTCATAAACTTGAACAAATATTTTTTATTTCGACGATACATATCCGATTTTTTAATATGTTTCTTATCAATGGTCTGAGATATTTCCACCAGCTGGTGGTAATATTCTCCACGCCACTTGTCATCATCGCTTCCACGATATTTTTTAGGAAACAATCGGGCAATGAATTTCCCCAAAATCAGATTCATATGTTTTCTGATTCGATTATTTTCCACAACGGAGATTGCTTCTTTATAGGACTTTATATAGTAAGGCATCGTAATTTCCTTCGGGTATTGTAACTGAGAAGGGTTGTTGACCTTATCATTATGAAAACGCTTTACATAGGTCGCATTTTCTGCTCCTTTAATTTTCTTTGCTTTACTGAACAATCTCGCCATTACCGGAGCATCAACAAAGTGAAGCAATTCTTCATTAAAATGAATATCATTCTTTGTCCAAAGCTCAGTACGATACATACAGGCAAGAATCGTTAATTTTTCAAAAAGTCTGTATCGTTCAATGCAATAGTTAATCGGATCACTGAAATCTCTCTGGGCTTCGACTTCTTCTTCTCCAGGCATCGGCTCTGCCCTGCCTTCAATGTAAGCCACCCGGTCTCCACGGGTACTTCTCAGTCGTGCGTAAACAATTTCCGTATCCTCATCCATCGCTTCCATAAATCCCTGCAATGCACCCGGCATTAGGAAGTCATCATTGTCCAAAAACAATAAAAATTCTCCCTGCACCTTACTCAGTCCAAGATTTCTGGCTGCGGAAACGCCGGTCCTTCCTTCTTCCAATTCATAAACCGACAAATTAATTTTATCTTGTAATTCAGAAACAAGTTCTGACACATCATCTTCTGTATGATCTAACACAAGAATAGTTTCAATATCCTTATAGTCCTGAGATGCAATACTTTCCAGACTGTCTCTCAGGTATTTCAGATTCATCTGATGTGTTACAACAATACTAATCATTTTACTCCTCCGAAATGGGCAAATTCTTTTTTCTTATTTATTGTTTAAATCAGATTTAATCTGTGTTGTTGAAATTCCTTCTGTTCTAGGAAGATAAACAACTTCACAATAATCCTTCAGGAAGTCAAACTTTCCTTCCCAGTCATTTCCCATAACAAAGGTATCAATCTTGTAGTCCTGTACATCGGAAACTTTCTGTTCCCAGTTATTTTCAGGAATTACTAAATCTACATAACGGATTGCTTCCAAAACCATCTTTCTTTCTTCATAAGAAAAATAGCATTTTTTCTGTTTTGAGTTCCAGTTGAATTCATCTGTTGATAAAACAACTACCAGATAGTCACCTAATTCCTTTGCTCTACGCAATAAGTTAATATGTCCATAATGAAGCATATCAAAAGTTCCATAGGTAATTACTCTTTTCATATTGTATCTCCTTTTAAAAAATATCTTTCTATCAATAGCGTCCAAAGGCTATTTTACGAATTTCTTTCCAATTAGTCAAATTTTCAAAAATGTCTGTTAATATCCGATAATCTGTCTTGCCGCTTTTTTTCCACAATCCGGTCCATCCAGATAATTATATTTGTCATGGAACAGATTGTATTTTTCCTGCCAATCCATTGGATTGTAGGTTCTAATTGCTTCCACCAGTTCCTCCTGATTTTTCACAATCGGTCCCGGCAATTCCTTGGTATCAAAATACATATCCCGTACCTGGTTTTTATATTCTTCATAATCATACATTAAAAAGAACATTGGTCTTCTAAGATTTGCATAATCAAAAAATACCGAAGAATAATCTGTAATCAACAGGTCACTGACCAGATACAAATCATTGATATCATTCACATCGGACACATCATAGACAAAGCCCGCATACTTCTGGAAATCCAGTCGCTTCGCAATGAAGTAATGAGCCCGGAACAGTACAATAAAATCTTCACCGATCTGTTCCTTTAACAAATCAAAATCGATTCCCTGTTCCACGGAAAAGCCACCCATTTCCGAATGTTTATTGTCCCGAAAAGTCGGTGCATATAAAAGAACCTTTTTGTCCAGTGGAAGGTTCATAGCATTCTTAATTGCCTTCACTCTTTCCGGAGTACAATGAAACAAACTGTCATTTCTCGGGTAACCGATTTCCAGAACAACCGATTCCTTTCCACAGGCTTTTAAATCAAAAGCCGAAATCAGTTTCTCCGTGCAATAGGCAGATGGTGAAACCATATAAGAAATTTTCTTTGCTTCCCGGTGATACAGTTCCAGTATCTCGGAAACCTTTGTTACCGCGTTCCCTTCCCGTTCCACATCACAACCAATCTTTTTCAACGGTGTGCCGTGCCAGGTCTGTACAAATACCTGTCGTTTTCCCGGTTTTACAAAACCTCGCGGATTCGAGTTCAATACCCAATACTTTGCCCTTGCCAAAGCCTTGTAATATGCAAAGCTTTCAAAGCGAACTACCTTGTATTTTCCCTTCGGCAAAAGTGCTTTTCCCTTTTCCACATTTCGGAAAACCCAGATATATTGAAAATCTTCATACGCCTTTTCCTGAATCATTGCTTCGAAAATCCCTTTGGGATTACAGGCATAACTTCTTCCCTGAAAACTCTCAAACAAAATGGTTTTCTCATCCGGACGAATCAATATTCCGGCAATTCCAAACAATATTCTTTTGTACAAAAGCATCAGTCTTCTTAGACTGTTTTTAATTATCTTCACCATTTCTTCCTATCTGATAAATCGTTTTGCTATTCTTTCACAGGTATCTCCATCTTTATAGTAGTTTACCCGATCATTAATTTCCCTTCGCTGTTCCCCATAGGAATCCACTCCGTTAAAGGTATCGGAAATAAATTTCTCTACATCCTCTACATTTTTAATTTCCATCCCCGGCATATATTCCTTTGGATTATCAAATACAAAACCTCTTTTTGTTCCGTACTCTTCCATATCCTCCACTGCAAAAGCAATCGGGCGGTCCATAAGCATATAATCAAAGTATACAGAAGAGTAATCCGTAATCAATGCATCCGCATTCCGGAGCAATGTGTAAACGGTCATCTTTTGTTTCTGTAACTGTTCTTCCGTAATGAAATCAATATAAGGATAGTTTTTCAACTTTTCTTCCATCTGCTGAAGTGGATGCAATTTAATCAACATCCGGCACTCCACGCCCTTCAGATACTCATTCAGCTGTTCCAAATCATCCTTTGATAAGCAACTAATTAAAAAATCCGGATTATATTCCCGGTAAGTCGGCAACCACAAAAACACTTTTCTACTTCCGCGACGAATGGCTGCATCCTTTAATTTATCCGGAACGAACATCTCATCATTTCTCGGATTCCCCATCACTTCCACCTGGCTTGTCTTACAGCCAAATATGCTGGCCATAATCGGCTTATACATTGGTGCTGTGGTCAGCACCTTCGTGAAGAAATTGTAATCAATTTTCTCACAGCCTTTTTCCAGATTTCCAATCTTTTTCAGTGGTGTTCCGTGCCAAAGATTGACCACCATCTGTTTCCGCGCCGGTTTAATGGGATATTTTCCAAAGCAGAAGAACGCAACCTTTGCCTTCATAAAATACCGAATTCCCTGTTTCATTCCTACAAAGGCAACCCCTTCCGGTGCATTTTCCATAAAGCGTTCATAGTCATTAGCACTAACTACAATCCGGTATTTTTCGTGATATTTATTTTGAATCAGATAATCATAAAACGCCTTCACATTATCCCGAAAGCCCAGATTCGAATAAAAGAATATCAGCTTCTCATCTTTTTTAATGATTTTATTGAGTAATGTCAGGGGTTTAAATCCTATTTTTAACAACTCTTTTTTCATTGCATTATTCCATTCTATTTTTTTCTAAGCACCTTTTGATACAAAAACTTTCGCAATCCCGTAGGAATAAGACTTACCAATGAACGGGAAATGCCATTCATTAAAAATCCGCAAAATCCAATATAACCCATTTTTCTCATGGAATTCTGGAATCGGAAAATACTTCCAATATAAGCAACGCCTCCACGGCGCTTGTACATAGCGTCTCCTCCACGCATATACACAAGATTCTCCTGCAGGTTATATCCCTTTGCTCCCTTTTTCAGCATCACTGCCCATAAATGATAATCTTCAAAATAGCGGTAGTCGTCATAAAGACCGGCTTCCATTACCACTTTCTTTTTATACATCACCGACGGATGATTAAAAGGCGTTCTACTTTTCACAAAAGCAAGGATTTCTTCCTGAGTTTCCGGAACCTGACGAACCCCACCAGTATTACTGACCTCTCCTACAAATTCAATAACGTTAGAACCAACAATGTCAGCTCCGGTTTTCTGAAATGCCTGCAACTGTTTTTCCATCCGGTCCGGTGCACTGATATCATCACTATCCATCCGGGCAATCAATTCGTTTTTACATTGAAGAATCCCATGGTTCAATGCTTTTGCCAGTCCCACATTCTGAGGGAGGCGATAGACATTGAACAAGCCCGGAGCCGTTTTGACACATTGGTCAATCACAGCTTCCAGGCTGTTGTTTAACGGGCCGTCACAGACCAGTACAAAATCATTGGTTGGAACCGTCTGATTTCGAATACTGTCTATGGCAGCTCTCAAATATTCAGGTTTTTCTTTATTATATACTGACATTAATACGGAATATTCCACAATCACTCACCTATTTCTTTGTTATTGTTGCAGTTACCTGATCTTGTTCAATTCCTTCCGTATTATCTTTTAAAAACATAATCTTGAAGGTCATCAGAATCAACTGAATATCCATAAAAACTTTATAATGCTGGATATAATATAAATCTAATTTCAATTTATCATATGGAGTCGTATTGTATTTTCCATATACCTGCGCATATCCGGTTAGTCCTGCTTTTACCTTTAGTCGGAAACGAAATTCAGGAATCGCCTCCTCGTATTCCTCTGCAATTTCCGGACGTTCCGGTCTAGGTCCTACTACGGACATCTGGCCCATCAAAATATTGAATACCTGTGGCAATTCATCCAAATGGGTTGCTCGAAGAACTTTACCAACGGTAGTGATTCTGTCATCTTCTTTCGCTGCCAGTCTGGCACCATTCTTTTCCGAATCCACCTTCATACTTCTGAATTTCAAAATCTTAAATACTTTTCCATTCTGAGTAAGACGCTCCTGTGTATAGAATAACGGGCCACGATCCCAAATCAGATTTCCAATGGCAACTAAAATCATTACTACGACTGTCGGCACACATAGGATTAACGAAATTACAATATCCATAAATCGTTTTATTGCAGCCTGTTCCCATTTCAATCCCTTAATCTTTGTTACCAAAAGCGGAGAATCAAATAAGGTATTTTGCTCACAACCGATAATAATCAAATCTGACAGCTTTGGTGTAATGTACGCACGCTTATCATTCATATAACAATATTTGATAATCTGATTTCTTTGTCCACTCGGAATATCACAAAGGATTACGGACTCATGACTTAAAATTGCCTTGTTTAATACCTCAGGGTCTGTATCACAATGAATTTCCGAAGTAATAATATATTTATCTTCTCTTGTTTTAATCTTCTTTACTAAGTTATCCGGATCTCTGTCACTATAAATTAGCAGCATATCTCTTGGCGGATATAGCCAACGATACACTCCCATTTCCACGCCACACCAAACTAAGGCAAAAAGCAGATTGTCAAAAGACATTCCAATCAACGTGGCCGGGTCAACCATTCGTAATGACAACAGGGATATTTCAAAATATTCAATAACATTGGTAAACAGCAATGCCAGAATCTGTGAAAACACCAGATTAGAATACTGCAGTCTGCGTATTTTAAATGCACCATATACATTTCCAAAGGTCGTAAACAGCAATGCATATACCAAAAACATTACTAACTGACCACGGAATACAAATGGTCGGTCTACCCCAAGGTTATAGTGGGTGAGCCAAAAATATCCAAAAATTGCCGTCTGTGCGGCAACATTTATAATCAAAAGCAAAAGAACAACAATTCTTCGAAAAGTTCTAGATTCTCTCATTTTATCAATCTCCATAAAACCACCAAAAATGTATCGGTAAAATTACCAAATAAATGGCCTTAAATTAAGTCAATTTTACCAAAGGGAATGGGGTTTGTCAACGAATGCACAATTTCTCCCTTTTTGATTTCTCTATCTTTCTATTTCACTTTTCCCATTTCTGTTGTATAATGAAGGACAATGCGTTGTGCAATTATTTCTTATTTTTATTGTCACAGTGAAATAAAAAATTTTAGAGAAACGTTTAACAATTATTATATACTGAACAAATAAATTTAACTCTTCATTAACAAGGAGGATTCTATGGGTAAAAAAATGTTATCAGACCTAAATCATGACACCGGATATTACGGCTATCAGTCCGAAGGACGAATTGCCCCAAAAAATAAAAAGAAAAAAGGCGGAAAGAAAGGAAGCATTTTCGGTGTTTTCCTTGCCCTGATTCAATTAGGAGCTTCCGTGTTCTTTATCAGTAAAGTATACACTTTATTAGCTACACCGATCCTGGCAGCAGTCATTGGTGTACTGGTCGTCCTTTTCGGTATTTCCATGTTTACACAGCATGGAAAAAAAGGCACTCGAACTTTTGGAAAGATTTTTTCCATCTTTATGACCATTGTTTTAATTACAGCCAGCCTGCTTTCAGGAAAAATGCTTTCCTATTTAAATCAGTTTGGGGGAAATATTCACGTAGATACGGATACACCTTTTGTTGTATTTCTTTCAGCCTCTGATCAGTTTGGTGATTATTCTCAGGATACAAACTATCGTTCCGATACCAACATTGTAGCTGTAGTAAATCCTAAGACTTATACAGTATTAATGGTATCCACACCTAGAGATTATTATGTATGTGTTGAAGCAGACAGTGTTGCCTCCGGCGCAACTTCTTCCTATGAAAAACTGACTCACGTTGGTCTCTACGGAAGTGGTATTGCGTATGATTCCAATGGCAAGAAATTAAGTGCTTCCGAATGGGGTACCGGATATGACGTCATTGCTCAGGGCGGTAAATGGGGAACGTCGGATATGTATGGCAAAAATTCCAAATATAATGGATTCACTGCGATTATGAACACCTTAAAAGCGCTTTATCAGATTGAAATTGATGATGCACATTATTCTTATTTGAAAATGAACTTTACCGGCTTTGGCCGATTAATTGATGCGATGGACGGCGTTACCGTTGATGTTGACCAGTCCTTCTCATCCCGCACTTATGCAAACTACGAAAACGATGAAGGCCGTACGACCTACCATTTCAAGAAGGGCAAACAGGAAATGAACGGTTCTGAAGCATTAACCTATGCTCGTGAACGTAAGAAATTAGGCGATGGTGATATGGGTCGAAACCGTCATCAGGTTGCCGTAATGAAAGCAATTGCCAATAAGATGCTTTCTACTTCTACCTATGTCCAGAACAACTATACAGATATTATTGAAGCTCTTGGCAATTCATTCTCAACCAATTTGAACTTGCCGTCTTTAGTGAAATTCCAGACTGCAATTTCCACCCAGGGTGGTTATAACGGTTGGAACATTGTTTCTTACAGTGTTGTAGGTTCCCCTGGTAAAGGAACTATTATGTGGGATGGAACTTCCAAGGCTATTGTTGAACAGGATGAAACTTCTGTTGCTAATGCAAGAAACTTAATCAAAATGACTTTAGATGGCGCCGATACAGCTACCATAGAAAAACAGATTGAAGCATACAATAAATAAAAAGAAAGAGGTTATACCGATGAAGAAGATTATTCTTACCGGTGGCGGCACTGCCGGTCATGTAACTCCGAATATTGCTTTAGTTCCTAAGTTATTGGAAAACGGATATGAAATTAAATATATTGGGACCAAAGACGGAATGGAAAAGCAATTAGTTTTAGATGCCGGATTGGATTATGAAGGAATTTCTTCCGGAAAACTTCGCAGATATTTTAGTTTCAAAAACTTTACGGATCCTTTCCGGGTGATTAAAGGATATTTTGATGCAAAGAAAATCATAAAAAAATTTCGTCCTGACGTAGTATTTTCAAAAGGTGGATTTGTTACTGTTCCTGTGGTTTACGCAGCAGCTAAGTACAAGATTCCGGTTATCATTCACGAGTCAGATATGACACCGGGGTTGGCCAATCGTCTTGCAATCAAAAAAGCAACGAAGGTTTGCCATAACTTCCCGGAGACCGCAGCTCATTTAGGTGCAAAAGCGGTTCATACCGGTTCTCCGATTCGTCAGGAATTATTTGAAGGAAATAAATTGACTGCGCTCGACCTGTGCGGTTTTACAGCTAGCAAACCGGTCATTATGGTTACCGGCGGAAGCCTTGGTGCTGAAAAAGTCAACAAGCTGGTTCGTGCTGCATTGCCAACACTATTAGAAAAATATCAGGTTGCACATCTTTGTGGAAAGGAAAAACTGGATGAAAGTCTGGAAGGCCTGGAAGGTTATCGACAATTTGAATATATCAGCGATGAAATGAAAGACTTTTTCGCTATGGCTGATTTGATTATTTCCAGAGCCGGTGCCAATTCCATTTGTGAAATTGTCGCATTAGAAAAACCAAATGTTTTGATCCCATTGTCAGCCGCAGTGAGTCGTGGCGACCAGATTTTAAATGCAAAATCTTTTGCAAAACAGGGATTCAGCGAAGTGCTGGATGAAGATGTGGCTACACCGGAAGATTTAATTCAGGCAGTTGAAAAAGTCTTCACCAATCGAAATGAATATATTAGTAATATGCAAAAGTCTGATGGCACCGGTGGTGTCGACAGTATCATTCAATTAATTAAAGAATTATCATAAACACAAAAAGAGCGATATTCCTTTGAACATCGCTCTTTTTCTTTACCTAAAATAATGTTTTTGCTTTTTCAATAATTCCGTCAACCTTTTCCTGATTCACTTCATTCTGTTTCCATGTGATGATATTTTCGTCGTACCTTGGAATCACATGCATGTGGAAATGGAATACAGTCTGTCCTGCTGCCTCTCCGTTGTTCTGAAGAATATTGACACCATTACATCCGGTCACTTCTTTAAGAACTGCAGCTACCTTCTTTGCTAAGATATAAGCCTTTCCGGCAAGTTCTTCCGGAATTTCAAAAACGTTGGCATAATGTTCCTTTGGAATAATCAACACATGTCCTACGGTGGCAGGGCTTGCATCAAATATCACACGATAGTTCTCATCTTCATACAACGTATTGGTTTCAAATACACCATTTGCCAATTTACAAAAAATACAATCTTCCATAGTAAACCTCCTAGTTTGCTTTCATTACATCATTGAATATCTTTTCTGCAGAGTTTCCACACTCGTACTGAACAAATTTTTCTCTGAACTTTTGACGATATTCATAATAATCTTTTTCGGTCTTTTCCAAATGAACAATTGCCTGCTCAACTTCCTTAGAAGTATATAAGATTGGGCCCGGCTTGTCGTCTTCAATATCAATGTAGAGCCCTCGCAGTTTTTCTTTATATTCATCCATATCATAAGTAAACAGGATAATTGGTCTGTTTAAGATGGAATAATCAAACATTACGGAAGAGTAATCCGTAATCATTACATCGGATACCAGATACAATTCCTCCGCAGAATCATATTTGGACAAGTCATATACAAAATCATCCTCGTCCGGCTGCGTCCAACCTGCCACAGAAAAATGATGAAGACGAAGAATCAAAATATAATCCTTGGATAACTTTTTCTTAAAAGACTCTAAATCCAACATCAAATCAAATTTATTCTTGATACGCCATGTCGGAGCATATAAAATCACCTTTTTATCCAATGGCAATCCCATTTTTTTCTTCAATGCTTCAATGTCCTTCGGATTGTTCTTTGTATACAAAATATCTGTTCTCGGATATCCGGACTTCAGAATATCTTTTTTATACAAGAAGCAACTCTTGGAAATCTCTGCAACAAAATCACTTTGAACTGTTAAATAATTCCAGCGTTCACATTTTGCAATGTAATCCTCTTCCTGTTTCTTTGTCTGGAAATCTCCCGGAACATCTAACCCCAACGTCTTTAATGGTGTTCCATGCATTGTTTGAATTTCAATCTGACCTTTTCTCTTAACATAATGGTTATGGAAATTTACATTGTTAACAAAAAATTTGGATGTTGCCAGATAATAGAAATATTTTAAGGAATTTCTTCTAACACGGATTCCCTTTCCTTTAATCGGCGTATGTTCATCAGTCAACGACCAGATACACTCATATTCAGGATGATGCTCATCAATATATTCATATAAATATCTCGGATTACAACTATACTTGGATCCCCACATGGATTCAAACATAATACGTTTCTTTTTGATTGGCAAATGTCTGAACCACTTGTATTTGGTATTTGCAATCTTGTTTCTCTTCTGTTCATTATTTTCACTGACAGCCCATTTTCTCTTAACCTGAATTCTTAAAGTACTCTGTTTACTTCGATATACCCGGTAATCGTACAACTGCTCAGAATAGGTATAATTGTAGGATTTCATAAAGAACAATTCCGTAGTAACCTGCTCTTCACCAAAATCATACTCTGCATAGAGATTATGGAATCCCTGATATAAATTCTTTGTATTTTCGCTATTTTCTAAATCCAGTACAAAACGAACTATATCTCCATTGCCTTTCACTTCTCCGGTGGCAAATGGGAACACTTCCTGATTCACGTCATCCTTTAAGAATAGCATCGCTTTTTTCAAGCTACCCTTATCAAATTTCGTTGCATAGAACTCTGCATCAATGGAAATCTTTCCACCCTTCTCTTTAATATCGACAATTTCAGTAATGTTATCCATTTTCTTAATATCATAATGATAATCACGCAATGCATTCATAATACATTGTCCCTTCTTTGAATGGAAACACATGAAACGCTTATACTTATTCACTACCGGTTCACCATCTTCGTAACGAAGCTGTCCAACCGCTGAAGAAAGATTTTCAATTTCAATAACATAAGCACCTTTTTCCTTATCGTATTCAATTGGAATTTCGTGCTCTTCATTAATAGAGTCTTTATCATAATGAAGCACCATGTTACCATAGAACTCCGGACTCATAATGTATACTTTATTTTCTTCCGGCACCAATTCTTCATAGCGGTGCTTAACGGATGAGATGTCAATAATTAACTCATTGTTCACATCATATTTCAAGCAGAAATAATTGTCTCCACGCATAATCGCCTTATCTTCGCTGACCATGCGCACATCTTTTTTTGCAACACCGGCAAAGAAGTTTTTCACAATTCCGTCCTGCTCAAAACGTACTAAAATACGGTTTTCTCCCACAAAATCTGCATTGTCCCGAATTTCTGCATATGGAATATACACTTCGTACCCTGCACCTTTGTAAGAAAAGCTCTCACCGAAACGAATATGGAAATCCGAAAAATCATCAACGGCAACATCTTTATGTTTCAGTGGCAATGTCTTATGTGTAGTACTGTTAATCAAGTAGAATGAATATTTTCTGTCAGAAAAAGTTTCATCCTTGATTCCCGGAATTACGGTAAATCCAGAAACTGCAATATGCTTCTTTTCCAATGAAACACTTGTTAAATAACGAATTTTCTTTCCTTCCCGAATATATTGGTCTACTGAAAAGGTCTTTCCCTTAAACACATCCGGATTGCTGTTGAACAGGAGATGAGAATCCTTTTCATATATTTTTTCATTTTTTAAATCTTCAAATTCATAATTCAATAACTGTATCAGTTTATCAAAATTCTTTGCAAGAAGATATTCATATTTTAATTCTTCAAACTCGTTTAAATATTTGAAGCTGTCCTTATCAATATTCTTTTCAATATAGTTGCAAACGATATCCATAATCGTTTTTGCACCTTCTTCGTCCACACTTTTTAATTTATTGATAAAAATCATTAAATCAATCTTTAACCATTTAATTGCCTTTGTTCGAAACAGCTCTTTTTCTTTAACATTCTTTTCAAAGAACTCGTCTACCTTACTCATTACATAAAGACGATCTTCCAGGTTCTTGGTATCATCCGTGGTCTGGGTAATTGATTTTGACAATCCTTCACGAACTCTCCACAAATAACAATTTTCATATACAACAGATACATTATTTGCTAAATAATGCATTGGAATTGTAACCGGAATGTCTTCATACAAAATCCCTTCCGGAAACTGGAAATGGTGTTTTTCCCAAAAACTTTTCTTAATCAATTTATTCCATGAAGTCGTATCATAAAATAATTCCGGACTTTCTGTGATATGAGTCACTTCCTTTGTTCCGGAAAATGCCTTTTCATGAATATTTGCTGTCCAATATCCCTTGGAGTTAAAACGCCATACCGCGCCAACAGTCATATCACTATCGTTTTTCACTGCCAAACGATACATTCTTTCATAAGCCTTTGGTGGAACCACATCATCGGAATCCAAGAAGATAATATAATCTCCTTCCACAAATTCACAACCATAATTTCTAGCATGACCCAGTCCCTGATTTTCTTCATGTCGATATTCAACATTTTCGTACTTTTCTGCGTATTCTTTTGCAATCTGTGCACTATCATCTGTGGAACCATCATCTACAAGAATAATCTGGAGGTTACGCTCATATCCATCTGTCAACTCCATATCATTCATTGTTTGCGCCAACACAGAATCAATACACTCTTCAAGAAATTCCTGCACATTATACACAGGAATAACAACGCTTATTCTAGTCTTCATTGTTATAATTCTCCTATCCCTTCAGTAAACATACTCCTAAATATGATATCACATTTGGCTCTTTTTTTCTACATGATTGCAACTCCTTCCATAAATGTGCTAAGATATCTTTTACAAAACAATTTTTTTAGGAGAATTACCATGTCATTTTCAAAAGAAGACACACAGAAAATCAAAGGAATTGCTATTATTATGATGTTTTTTCATCATTTATTTTTAGCCCCAAACCGTTATGCCGGAAAAACCATTTCTTTTACACCATTTTCAGAACATACAATCAATACCGCTTCCTTATCAATGAAGCTTTGTGTTGCTATTTTTGTGTTTTTAAGTGCATACGGACTTACAATTTCCTATAAACGGGTTTGTGACAAATTTACTTACACCCCAGAGCAACTGCAACGATTGATTCTCAAACGCTATATCAAAATGATGAGTGGATTTTTCTTTGTTTTTTTGTGCCTTCAAGTTTATTCTCTCGCAATGGGATTCGAATGGTATACCCACGTGTACGGAACCGGATCTCTCAGTGTCCTATACGCATGCATTGATTTCCTTGGTCTTGCACAACTTTTTCATACACCAACCTTCATTGCAACATTTTGGTATATGACATTCGCGCAGATTCTTATTTTTATTTTTCCTTTGTTGCTTTCAATTTACCGAAAGTTCAGTTCTTCTGTTCTGGTTTTTTTAGGTATTTTATTTTCAATCCTGTTTCCGGTAACTATTGCAGATGCTTCCAAGCCAAACACCTTTGCTTTTTTACCGGTTTATATTGTTGTTGTTTGTCTTGGAATTGTAAGTGCAGACTTGCACTTTTTGGAAAGAATACGCAGCTGGAATCCAATCAATGCTTTTCCTTTCCTGGGAAAGATTCTTAAATTTCTCTGCACTTTGTTTATAATTCTTGTTTTCGTTTATTTCAGATATAAAACAAGAACGACTGCATTACTTCCAATCTGGGAAGCATTACTATCGCTCCTTATTATTGAATTTTGTTATGAATTTATTCTATGGATTCCTATCATCAAAACCATATTATCGATTTTAGGAAAATACTCCATGGATATGTTCTTAATTCACAACTTTATCCGTATTGCATGGTACTATGACTTTACCTACTCATTCCACCATGTTTTCTTAATTACAATAGTCCTTCTCGGAATTTCCTTAGTAGTTTCCGTTCTGATTGAACTGCTGAAAGCATTGCTGCATTACAATCAACTTATTCAAAAAATCCTTGCGAAGGTTTAGTTTCTTCTTCTACCAAGATTTTTCGATAACTGATTTTAAACGGCAGATTAAAGAATTTGTTCAATGTATTTCCAGATAATATTGCTACCAAACCGATACTCAAAAGAAATTGAAATACAATCATTATATATTCATTCTCTAAATGGATCATATTTTTTCTGTAGCAAATCATCAGAGCTTCCCTAATTGGAACGTGCAGAAAATAGATTGGCAATGTCCGACTTCCTACATAAGAGAAGCTAAATTTTTTCTTTGGAATCAAGCTCATAATGCCAAAAATAATTAGTGTTACAATAACATACCAAACTAATCTGAAAATTAGATTTCCCCAAGGTTCCACCGGACCTTGAGGCGATCTGTAATAGTCTGAACTACCATAAATCATCAGTTCATTCTTCTTTATCAGTTCCCACTTCCACAGGAACAGAAAAACACTTCCTACTAAAAGGAGCGCTGCAACAATTTTCACTTTCCAATTTGTGATTTTTTCAACAATTCCAGGATTCACATAAAATCCTAATAAAAAGAATGGGAAGAAAACAAACATTCTGGATCCTGCAAAAAAAGCGTCAAAATATTCTATAAATCCAATTCCCAATCCCATCAATATTGAAATTATCATTCCAAAAACCGGCTTGATTTTGGCAAAGATCGGAATAATCAAATACCACATAAACATAGTCAACAAATACCATGGAGACCCTGACGGACGAAATAGCGGAATATCCAAAGCGACTCCGTTAATCAACGTTTGCTCCACAGCAATTAATGTTTCATATGCTACATATAGTATTAAAAATCCATTTAATTTTCTGATATCAGGAACATCTTTTTTCATATAGTTTTTTGCAAAAAATCCCGAAATAAAAACAAAAGCAGGCATATGAAAAAAATAAATAAAAACACATATTTTCTTAAAACATATTCCATTCATGCGAAACGGTAATAGCACATGCCCAAATACTACCAGAAAAATAAGAAAACATTTTAAATTATCCCAATAATAAATTCGTTCTTCTTTCAATTCGTTTTAATTCTCCTATAAACACTTTTTCTAAAGTTCATAAAAAAAAGTCTAATCATTTGAGTACGGATAATAACTATCCTGCGATGTCGTTTTTCTTCTTGGATGATACAATAAAGCTCCCAATACCATTCCACAAAGCGCTCCCCCTAGATGTGCCATCCAGTCCACACCTTCCTGCATATTTCCAAATACCATCAATGCAATCAACACAAATAGCTTTGACGTGTCATTTCTTCCTATATTCTTCCACTCTTTCATGGTCATCACCACATAAATTCCGAATATCCCCATAATTGCACCGGAAGCACCAACACCAATTGCATAATCATCCTTGTAGATTTCATAGCCGGCAGAAAAAGCAGTGGCAACAATGCCGCAGATAAAATAAGAAATCAAATACTTCCATCGCCCATAAATATTTTCAATTACATAACCGGAAGCAATCAGCATTACCATATTATTGGCCAGATGTTCAAAGCCGGAATGCATAAACATTCCCGTCAAAACACGGTACCATTCTCCATCTTCCAATACTGACGGAACATCCATTGCCCCATGTTGATATAAATATCCTGCATCCAATGTGTTTCCTGTGAAATCCATATATATGAAAACTAAAATGTTGACTACCGCAATCATAATTGTTATCAATGGAATATCTTTTCTTTTCAACAAATATTTTACATCCATAATTCGTCCTCTTTGATAAAGCAAAACCGAAAAGAACGTCATTCTTTCCGGCTTTGAATATTAATCTCTAAAATAAATATCTCTTGTATAGAGTTTTCCTTTCACATCTTCCAAACCACTTTCAAAACGGTTTGCAATAATTACATCAGACTCTTTCTTAAACTCATCAAAGTCTTTAATTACCTGGTGTCCGTCAAAAGCTTCTTCCTTTAAGGTTGGTTCATAAATCACAATCTGAACGCCATTCTGTTCCAACATCTTGATTACACTCTGAATGGATGACTGACGGAAGTTATCGGAATCTGCCTTCATTGTCAATCGATATACACCTACCACCTTTGGACACCTTGCAAGTACCTGATGTGCAATATGCTTCTTTCTTGTGTGGTTTGCATCTACAATTGCTTTTACAATATCATTCGGTACTCCGGCAAAGTTTGCCAATAACTGCTTGGTATCTTTTGGCAAACAGTATCCGCCGTAACCAAAGGATGGATTATTGTAATGATCTCCGATACGCGGATCCAGTCCAACACCTTCAATAATTTCTTTTGTATTGAGTCCCTTTAGTTCTGCATAGGTATCTAACTCATTAAAATAAGACACTCGCATTGCAAGATAAGTATTTGCAAAAAGCTTCACAGCTTCCGCTTCCGTTGGATTAATTACCAACGTTGTAATATCTTCTTTAATTGCGCCTTCCTTTAATAACTGCGCAAATCCTTCTGCCTTTTTAACCAATTCTGCATCGTGCTTTGGTACTCCAACAATAATTCTTGATGGATAAAGATTATCATATAACGCCTTTCCTTCTCTTAAGAATTCAGGCGAAAAAATAATCTGAGCACCAATACTATCCTGATATTTTTCACGAATAGATAAGGTATATCCAACCGGAATGGTTGACTTAATTACAATTGTAGCCTTTGACTCAACTTCCTTTACAATATCTAATACACTTTCTATAGAAGATGTGTCAAAGAAATTCTGTTCTTCGTTGTAGTTCGTTGGGGTGGCAATTACAATGTAATCAGCCTCCTTATAAGCATCTCTTCCATCTAATGTTGCTGTAAGGTTTAACTCCTTTGTTGTTAAGTACTCTGTAATTTCCTTATCCACAATCGGTGAAACCTTATTGTTTATCATTTCAACCTTTTCAGGAATAATATCAATAGCGTAAACTTCATTATTCTGTGCTAATAATACAGAGTTGGCAAGTCCAACATACCCTGTACCTGCTACTGCAATCTTCATTTTTCTACCTTCCTCTCAATATTTATCAATAGTTCTTGAAAGAACTCCTATATCGTCGTAAAACTAACGTTTTCATTATAACATCATTACTAATTTTATTCAAATTGAATCCTTTATTTATTTCACAAAGATTCTCCCCCTCTTTCACAACATATTCTACAAAAATGTGTTATAATACTTCCGTTTATGATGTTTGATTGTAGAAAAGGAGACTCAAATGTTCAGCAAAGAAGATACTTCTAAAATAAAAGGGGTGGCAATTATTTTAATGATATTCCATCATTGCTTTATGTCACCAAGCCGTTATAAAGGATTTCTGTTTAGTTTTTTTCCCTTGACAGAATTCCGGGTTAATCGCATTTCACTGGCATTTAAAATCTGCGTTGCTTTATTTACATTCCTTAGTTCTTACGGAATTGCTTTATCATACAAAAAATTGCCAGCTGACTATCACGGGAAAGAAATTCGAAACATTATTTTACGGCGATATATCAAGCTAATTCTTAATTTTATTTTTGTTTTTATTTTTGTTGTTTTATTTTCTGTGATTACGGGAAAGCGAAGTTTTTCAAGTCGCTACGGGACAGGATTGCTTTCTTTTCTATATGTAGTCATTGATATGCTGGGACTGGCACAGTTATTCCACACCCCTACGTTCCTTGCAACGTTTTGGTATATTTCCCTGGCAATCTTAATTATATTTATTTACCCTGTTTTATACTATATTTACAAAAGCTATGGTGGAACCGTTCTTCTTGCTCTTTCTGTTCTATTTTCCGTTCTTTTTCCTGTAGGACGCGTAAAAGTAACAGAAGCAAAAAGTTATGCCTATCTGCCAATGTATATTGTTTGTATTTCTTTGGCATTGGTTTGCGCCAACAATAATTTTCTCGTAAAGGTAAAAGAGTTCACTCTTGTAAAATCATCAATTCTCAATAAAGGAATACATTTTTTGTGTTTGCTTGTACCAATTTATGTGCTGTTTCATTTGCGCAAATTTATTTTAGGTTCATCCTTAATTCCTATATTTGATGCAATCCTTCCATTATTAATTATCTGTTTTCTGTTTGAATTCATTCATCCGATTCCGATTATTGGAAGGGTTCTTGAATTTCTAGGAACACATTCTATGAATATTTTCCTTGTTCATAATTTTGTTCGCACTGTTTGGTATAAGAATTTCACCTATGGCTTCCGTCATTTTGCAATTATCGCTCTTGTTTTACTATTGGTTTCCTTAGGTATTTCTATCGTTCTGGAATTTATCAAAAAGCTCATTCATTTTGATGAATTTACACAGTTTCTCATCAAAAAAGTTCAGCGGATCTAAAAAAAGAAGATCAACCGTTATGAGTTGATCTTCTTTCTTATATAGCGGAAAGTTTCATCTTCTCCACGGTCAATCAACATCTGCAACAATTTTTCCAACTCCGCTTTTGTATTTGGATGAATGCTTCGATGAGGGGTCCGATGGGAATAATAATCCATCGGTGATGCATCCGTATAATTTTTTCCATTATAAATCTTACTGGCAGCCACACGGTCGCAAAACATTTCCGCCAGATAACGATATGGCATTTCTACCGGCTCGTTTCTCTTCGTTTCTAAATTGTAATCATTCCAATACTCATAATGGTGTTTATTTCTTCCTTTATGATGCATCCAGGCGTAAGAAAAACCATAATCTTCCCGCTCGCCTTCATTGGGGCTGCGATACCCGGTATAATACTTTACTCCCGGAATAAATTCCGTGGGTGAATATTTTGACAAATCATGATGTAGTCCCTGCCAGAAAATTCCCGCCTTTGCACAATGGCGAATCACCTGATGCCGATGCTTTGTAATTGTTTTAAAATGACCCCAAAGTCTTCCAAAAAAATTCATTATAAAAACCTCTCTTCTTTCCCTGCCTATTCTAACACATTTTGATATGATTCAAAATAAGTTTATGTTATGATGGTATGGAAAATGTGTGAGGTGATTGACGATGCATGGTTATTTAATTTATTCTCAAAAAGATGTTTCCAAAAACCAATTTTTTATTCAGAGCTTAACAACCGGTTTTGCCAATTATGGTATTACGTTAGAGTTGCTGGTTTATGAAACGCTGTCAGATTTTCCATCTGAACCACTGCCGGACTTTGTCATTAACCGCAGTCGTTTCAGCGATATTTCATTCTTTTATGAGAAACACTCTATTCCGGTTTTTAATAACGCCTCCGTTACTCAAATTACCAACGACAAACTGGAAACTTATCGCTTCCTTGAGAAGACAGTGCCAGTACTTCCTGCAAAAAGTCCTTCGGATTATATCTCCGGAGAGTTTTCTTATCCGGTAATTATAAAGAGTTGCTCCGGTCATGGTGGCAGTGAAGTTTTCCTTGCTAATTCCCTAGAGGAAGAAAAGGAAATCTGTCTATCCCTTCAAGAACAACCTTATCTGTTCCAGGCCTGCGCCAGCGATTTAGGGAAGGATGTGCGTGTCTATATTTTAGGCAATCAGATTCTTGCCGCAGTTCTTCGAACTTCCACCAATAGCTTCAAAAGTAATTACAGCCTGGGTGGATCTGTTCGTCCATACACATTAAGTATCTATGAAAAGTCTCTTGTGGAGAAGATATTATGTAAACTCCATTTGGACTATGCCGGCATCGATTTTATTTTCCACGAAGGAAAACCTGTCTTTAACGAAATAGAGGACGCCGTAGGCGCCCGCATGCTATATGAAGTTTCTGATATTGATATTGCCTCTTTATATATTCAGTATATTGTTAATAAACTTTCAAAATAATATAATCAATGATTGCATCTGCAACATTCACGCCCGTGCAATCAAATATATTTTTAAAATGTGCATTGGAGTTTACTTCGCAAAGTAGTGGAACCTCATTTTCTCCGAATAGGATATCCACTCCTGCAAAATCCAACTTCAAATAACGGCATACTTTTATTGCCATTTCCTGCTCTTTTTCTGTTGGTGTATATGCTTTCATTGAACCTCCATTGGTGATATTAGCCCGGAAATCATTTTCATTTGTTCTTTCCATTGCTGTTACTGCCCGGTCGCCTACTACGTTAATTCGAATATCTCTCCCCGAAGATTCTTTCACATATTCCTGCATTATAAATTCATGGTGTCCTATGTTCTTAATCTGTTCTAATGCTTCCCCATGATTCTTTACCAGGTAAACCTGCTCACCAAAGGATCCCTTACTTTCCTTGATAACCATAGGATAACCTAATTGTTCCTCCACCTGCATCAGAAATGCGAAATCCGGATATTCCTTGGAAAATGTCATTGGTGCAATAAAGGTTTTCGGCATTTTGATGTCCGTGTTTTTTAATTTGATATAAGTTAATGCCTTATCATCGCATATTTCAATTGCTTCTGCAGAATTAAACACCGGGAAGCCTTCCTGCTGCAACATCTGTGCCAAACGAATATCTTTATCCCAAAACAACACAAAATCCGGTTTCACCCTCCAGTCTGTTTTTCCAGTGCTAATCGGAAGAATCGATGTCAGCTGATCATTAGTAAGTTTCTGTAAAGCAATGTCTTTTGCTTTTGCTGCATTGATTAGCCACTGATATATTTCTTCAAATTTCTCACTGCGCAAATATCCATTTACGATAAGCCATCCTGATTTCATAGAAACTCCTTTCTTCCTCTCCTTGCGTATTGCTGCAAGTCAGCAGCTACAAGCTCCGCACTCGGATTCCGCTTTGCTTCTTCCTCGTGTCGCAGCTGGCGCTTTCTTTTATTCCTGCTACAAGCTCCGCACTCGGATTCCGCTTCGCTTCTTCCTCGTGTCGCAGCTGGCGCTGCATAATATAAAAAGCTAGTATTTGCGTTTGTGAGCAAGCTCCCACCGCAAGTACTAGCTTTTTATATTACGGAGCTTGTAGCAATACGCAAAGAACGGTTAGGGCCCCCTTGCCTTAACCGTTCCGGACTGAAAAATATGTTAGTATACTTATGAGTCTTAGGAGAGACTCACATAAGTATTAGGTACTACCTAATCATTATAACAGATTTCTAATATGTTTCAATATATTTTCTTGCTCTTTCACTAGTAGCAGATTGAGACTTTCTCCGTTTCCACTACTAGATTTCTCCCCTCTCACTAGTAGCAGATTGAGACTTTCTCTGTTTCCGCTACTAGATTTCTCCCACTTCACTAGTAGCAGATTGAGACTTTCTCTGTTTCCGCTACTAGATTTCTCCCCTTTCACTAGTAGCAGATTGAGACTTTCTCTGTTTCCACTACTAGATTTCTCCCCTTTCACTAGTAGCAGATTCATCTATTCTCTATTTCTGCTACTAAATGCTCCCTCTACTAAAGATGTCCCTTTATTTTAGATACATTTTGTGATACTATTGAATGGTATTTTAATCTAGGAGGCGAAAGACGATGTCACAAGACAAAAATAAATTATATATTATCATTGCTTCAGCTTTAATTCTTGTTTTAGTTGTTGTATTGATTCTTTTTTCAGGAGGAAAATCTAAAAATGCAAATACTAGCAGTGTCGGCAATAATAATGCTGCAACACAGGCTCCATTAAAGATTGTTAGCGAGGAAGGAAATTTCGATGCAACTATCGAAGCTAACTTTGAACCAGTTCGTAAAATTGAGTTTGGTACTTCTTTAAAGAAGATTCAGAAAGCTGAAAAGAAACGTCCGGATACTGATGATGGTAGTTATCAGGAAGCTCAGGACAATTCAGGATATGGTTACCTGACTTACGGATTTAAGGCTGATAAAAAAAATATTCCATCTTTCTTTGGTGGAAATGTAACGGTTTCTGATCCAACAGCAAATTTGGTATATGTATTAAAAGACAAGAAATTAATTGAAGTTCGTGTAAGCTACGGTGCTTCATCTGCAGCAAATTACGATGCAATGGTTGCGGCCAATACAAAAACTTACGGCAAACCAAATTTAACACGTTCTTACAGCAACGGAACCAAAATTACTTATTGGAGAACCAAAAAGGTTATGCTTCAATTATATTCACAGATTGATCAGCAAAACAAATTTACTGTTTCAGCTTATCTTAGTAAAATCAACTAATACACAATAACAAAGGGGCTGTAAAAAAACTCCCCTAACAGAAAAACGGCTATGAGCTCGCGCTCATAGCCGTTTTTTGATATAATTAATTATGCTACTAAATAAAAATATCAATGATAATTATACAGCACGTCAGCTAAAATTACCATTGA
>JAILRZ010000140.1 GCA_024697845.1 Eubacterium sp.
GTATCTCTTAGCAGCATCGCTGATGTTCTTGTAAATGTTAGCCATAATTCCCTGTAATTTGCTGTCAACTTCTTCGAATGTCCAAGAAAGTCTTTCAGAGTTCTGAGACATTTCAAGAGCTGATGTAGCAACACCACCTGCGTTAGCAGCCTTACCACCGATGAACCATACACCGTTTTCCTGTAAGTATTCTGTAGCGTCGATTGTTGTAGGCATGTTAGCACCTTCACATACTGCCTTACATCCGTTAGCTACTAACTGCTTAGCATCATCGATTAATAATTCGTTCTGAGTAGCACATGGAAGAGCGATGTCACATTTAATAGCCCAAACTCCACGTCCTTCATGATATTCAGCGGATGGTCTTGCAGCAGCATATTCTGTAAGTCTTGCTCTCTTAACTTCTTTAACTTCTTTTAATAATTCAACATCGATTCCTTCTGGATCATAAATCCATCCTGTAGAATCAGAACATGTAACAACCTTTGCTCCTAACTGATGAGCTTTCTGGATAGCGTAGATAGCTACGTTACCAGCACCTGAAACAGCGATTGTCTTTCCTTCTAATGTATCACCATGATCTTTGAATAATTCATTAGTGATGTAAAGAAGACCATAACCTGTAGCTTCTGTTCTAGCCAAAGAACCACCGTATGTAAGTCCCTTACCTGTAAGAACTCCTTCGTATAATCCTCTGATTCTCTTGTACTGTCCGAACATGTAACCGATTTCTCTAGCACCTGTTCCGATATCACCTGCAGGAACGTCAGTATCAGCACCGATGTACTTGCAAAGTTCTGTCATAAAGCTCTGGCAGAATGCCATAACTTCTCTATCTGATTTACCCTTAGGATCGAAATCAGAACCACCTTTACCACCACCGATTGGAAGTCCTGTAAGGGAATTTTTGAAAATCTGTTCAAATCCTAAGAATTTGATAATACCTAAGTTAACTGATGGATGAAGTCTTAAACCACCCTTATAAGGTCCGATAGCTGAGTTGAACTGTACTCTGTAACCTGTGTTAACCTGTACCTGTCCGTTATCATCTACCCAAGGAACTCTGAACTTGATCTGTCTTTCTGGTTCACAGATTCTTTCAAGTAAAGCTTCCTTTTTGAACTTTTCTTCATTTGCTTCAATTGCAGGTCTAAGAGAATTTAATACTTCCTCTACTGCCTGTAAAAATTCTGGTTCTGCAGCGTTCTTTTCTTTTACGCGTGCCAACACTTCATCAACGTATGACATAATGTAGTCCTCCTAAAATATTTTTTTAATCTCTGTATGGAAAGAGTTAAAGTTTCGAATAATATCAGTTATAATGCATACGCAAAATCTCCTAGTCAACCGACATTTTTCTACTCTTTAGCCGTTTCTTTTCACACTATTAGGAATTATAACTCTATTTCTTAATTATTTCAACCTTTTAATTATTTTTTCTTAAGAAAATAAGGACTATTTTAGGATTACTTTATTTTATTAAGTTTACAAGAAGAATTTTCCCTTTTATTCCTTAGGGCATTTTCGATTTGAAAACATGGGAAATCACAAAGCTGAATACCAATGCAGCACTGATTCCAACAGCACTTGCTTTAAACCCGCCAAGGAACAGTCCAAGGATTCCATTGCTATCAATTGCTTCCCGAATTCCCTTCCATAAATTGTGTCCAAAACCCAATAACGGAACTGTAGCTCCCGCCTCTGCAAATTCAGCAAAAGGCTGATAAATTCCAATGGCACTGAGAATAACCCCTAAGCAAACAGTCCCAACCATAATTCTAGCAGGTGTGAGATTAGTTTTATCAATAATGATTTGTACCAATGCACAAATCAATCCCCCTACAAGAAATGCCTTAAAAAAAATCATACGCCCCTCCTTAAACACTTTCAATCATCACACAATGTGCAATTCCCGGAACCGTGTTCCCTTCATTAAAACTAATTGGTGACATTAATGCCCCGGTTGGAATAAACAATATTTTTTTCCAAACTTTCTTTTTTAATTGTTTTAACACAAAGCTGGTAAATACCGTCGCTGCGCAGGCACACCCACTTCCACCGGCATGAGTATCCTGAACTGAGCCGTCAAACATTTCAATTCCACAATCCATATGAACTTTGGAAATGTCATACCCTTTCTGATTTAACAATTCAAAAAGAATTGTTTTTCCAACTAATCCCAAATCACCGGTAATAATTTTATCGTAATCTGTCGGTGCCGTTCCAAAGTCTTCAAAATGAGAAGCAATTACATCTACCGCTGCCGGCGCCATACAGGCACCCATATTTTGCGCATCCTTCACTCCGTAATCTACAATCTTCCCAGTCGTAACTCCCGTTATTTTTGCAATTCCTTGTTTCCTGCTAATAATAACCGCTCCCGATCCTGTTACAGTCCAAGTGGATGAAAACGGCCTCTGTTTTCCATATTCCAACGGAAAGCGAAACTGTCGTTCTGCACTGGCGAAATGGCTGGAAGTCATTGCAATTACATTTTCTGCATTTCCTGCTTCCACAATCATTGCCCCCAGACTCATTGCCTCTCCCATTGTAGAGCATGCGCCATAGATTCCAAACAATGGGATTTCATATTCCAAAATTCCAAAGGTAGTTCCAATTAATTGCCCTAACAAATCGCCTGCAAACACATAACGTATTTCTTCTTTGCCCATTTTCGCTTTTAACAACACTTTTTGTAATGCTTCTTTCTGAAACAAACTTTCAGCAAGTTCCCAGGAATCCTGCCCCATCATCGGATCCTGTTCCACTACATCAAAGCCCTTCCCCAAGGGACCTTCTCCTTCTTTCGGTCCGACAACTGAAGCGCCTTCCAAAATAAAAGGAGTTTCCTCAAACACAATACTTTGTTTTCCAATCATTTTCCCCATACTAATTACCTGCCTGTTTTCAAATTCATATAGTGTTATTTTTTCCATTCCTAAAACATTTATTCCATTTTTTTAACAAAAGTTTTTCAATCATGACCACCCATCAAACGGGTGGTTGATATTTCGCACGCTTTGCGATTCCAACAGGGGCACGACCCATAACAAAAAAAGATTGTACCTCGTTAAAAGCACAATCTTTTTTAACCATAAAATGATATGGGTCACAAAAGAATACTAACCTATTGTAAGATTTTACAATCTACGCAACTCTCTAAATACCCTCTTCGAACAAATTGAAATGAATTAGTACTACTCCACCATCCATTGTTAACTCTAATATATTTAAATGTCTCCGACTTGTTTTTGCCACCTTTCTTATAATTTACAGTAACAGTATAAACGGCATTAGCTAACATAGTATGTCGTTCTTCATTTGGTGCACAAAACTCACCCGGCACTGGATTCCCAGCTTTAATATTACTTGTAAGAGTTGTCCAAACGCTTCCTCCACGTGAACCGCTCAATTGACATTTTATCCCACGGTCGTTTAAAAATGAACTCAATATCTGATAACTTTCTCCAGCTTCGGTTCCTCTATATATTCCATCTGAATCTTTTATCATATATTTTTGCTTAATTGCATAATTGACCAACGGTAAAAATACATATAAATGCATTCTATACTGATCCGTTGAAGGAAGGTCATTTGTTAATATTTTTGTAAAATGCATCTTTTTTGCCCTAATCATATATTCAACATAGCATGTAAGTGCAATTTCTGTACATGTCCCATCAACCGTACTTAACTTCCCGTTTTTATCTTTAATTCTATTTTTCGCTGATTCAACATTGTAATAATTGTTAAATGTTGTTTGATTATAATTATAAGTCGGAATCAGTGTTGATGTTTTAATTTCTACTTGTTTGTTTTTTCCTGTAACTCGTGACTTCGCGTCTTCTGTCATCTGATCATATGACAGAACAATATCGTACATACCTTGTGCTGCTGAAATACTTTCTAGATTTCCTAATGACATTGATACAGCGAGAGCTGCAACTACAGCAACACTTGCAATTTTGTTAATTATTTTTTTCATCGTTCTTTTCCTTTCAATTTTTGTTTTTTATCGCCCGTCAATCATTGTTGGCATTTTCGATATTACAATATACTGTGTTTTAGAATCGTAATAACCCGATGCAAGTTCACGAATATAACTTCCACAATTCTGATATGCCGACCATGCAACCTGCTCAGGTGTTTTATGATTCAATACTTTATAAATTCCATTTTGTGCGGCACTTCCACCTTTGAAATACCAGTCTCCTCCCTTTCTAACCATAAAGTGATATGAATCACTAAAGTATGCAGAGGTACTGATTTTCATTGGTACTTTTAAAGCAATCAAAAGATGCTCATCATCCGTCGGATAATTTGGGTTATTATCACTTCCTGTCAAAATTTGTGCTGTACCCCCTAGGGTTTCGATAGATTTGACAGCTCCATTTACCCAGCATTCCAAATTTGTTGCTCCACTTCCCTGTTCCAAAATAATTCCATTCCATTTGTTAATTGCAAATCCAAAGCAATTAGTGGAAAAAGCTTTTTCGCATTCAAATAAGAATTCTCTTGTATCGCACCAACCAACACTATTTCCAATTTCATAAACCTTGTCGTATCCGTTACAATCTTCTGGAAGCTGACTATTCCCCATCAATTTATAAGCTGTATTTTCTGCTTTAATTTCTTCTATCGACATATTTGCAACCTGAGTCCAAAGTGCCTTCGGAACACTCTCACTGTTTATATTTTGTAATACATGTACATTATAGTAGGCACATGCACTTCCAAATATGGATTTAATTTCTATTTTAGTAGAACCAATTCCCTTAGCTGTAATAAGGCCAGTACTTGAAACTGTCGCAACATTTGTGTTTAAACTACGATAAGAAACTTTTTTTGACGCATAATTAGGTTCAAAAGAAAATTCTGTATCCATTATTGCCGTTCCATTTATTCTCAAGAAATAAGCTCTTGTATCAACAGAAATCTTATTCGGCGGTTCAACTGTTTCAGCATCTGATTTTTTTATAAATCCATGCGATTCTCCATCCAAATATTTCACTCCATCAGGATCATTTACAAAGAAATAGTTTCCACAGCTATATGCAATCTTGTATTTCTTTCCTGCAGGCTGATATCCAATGTCAGCCTGTACTTCATAGTCTGCAGTAGTTGCACCTCTGTAAACATGA
>JAILRZ010000148.1 GCA_024697845.1 Eubacterium sp.
TAACGCCTACATACAACATAATTGGCTTTAACAATGGCACGGTAATTTTTGTAAACATTTTCCAACGTCCCGCTCCATCAATAGCTGCCGCCTCATAGTAGTCAGAGTTAATTCCCATTACTCCTGCCATCAGCATAATAAAGGAATTTCCAAACCACATCCATGTCTGAATCACGGAAATGGACATTGCTGCAGATAACGGTTCTATCAACCATCCAAAACGGAATGGTTTCCCAATAATATCTGAAATAATCTGATTCACAGAACCGTAATCTCTATCCAATAAAAATTTAAATAAAAACGCTATGGATGTTGCTGCGATAATATTCGGTAAATAATAAATCGCACGATAGATTCCAATTCCTCGAACCTTATACTTGATATCACTAAAAATAATTGTCAAAAGAAATGCCAGTCCAAGCTGCAATACGATATTAACTCCCCAGATTCTCACTGTATTAAACAATGAAGACCAAAAGACTCCATCGGTTAACACCATTTTATATTTTTCCAGACCAACAAATTTGATTTCCGTATAAATCGGTGTGCTTTCATATTCTAAGAAACTTAACCAGAATGATCGAAGCACCGGATAAATACTGAACAGCAAAAAGGCAGCCACATAAGGAAGTACAAATAAATACCCCATTCTTTCACGACGGTTTAATTTAGAACTTTTTCCCAGCTGAATTTCTTTTAATTCTCCTGCTGTTTCGATGGTCACTGTTTTTAATGGTTTCTGTTTTTCTTTTTTAGTCTTTGCCATCTCTTTCCTTCCTTTCTTTTCAAGAAAAACTCTCAAAGAAAAAGGGCGAAGGGACAAACCCCTTCACCCCTGATATTTCTTTCTTATAACACAGATTATTTTTCTTCAACCTTTAACTTTGGATACTGTGATTTAACTTCTTTGTAGAAATCTGCAATCGCTGTATCTTTGTCTTTCTGTTCAGTCTTAATTGCTGTAATCGCATCTCCCCAAGCCTTTCCGATGATATCATCGTACTTAGTAACCTTAGAGTAATCGATTCCTGCAGCCTGTTCCTGCCAGAATTTGTATAACTTCTGTCCACCGTAAATTGGGTTTTCATCATCTGCGTGTTTTTCAAGAGCAGAGATTAATGAAACTGTATCACCCTGTGATGTTTCAATCCACCAGTCAGCTGTTTCTTCGTTTAATGTACAATACTTAATGAAGTCCCAAGCGAAATCTTTCTTCTGGCTTAATTCACTGATACCGATGTATGTACCACCACCGAAACCATAAGCTGGTCCGGAGCAAACACCAAACTTACCAGAGTTGTCGCCTACGTTATCTCTCATAGAAAGAACACCCCAAGCTGGAAGTCCGTATGCGAATACTTCTGTCTTTTCCTTGATGTCTTTTGTAGCTTCAGCAAACTTTTCTTCATCCCAAACATCACCTTCTTCAGCAACACCATTCTGTGTTTCTTTTGTAAGAAGTGGAACTGGGCCACTCATGGCCTGGAACCAAGGTGCTGACCACTGATTAGCAAATGCTGTGTAGTCTTTCTGGTAAAGTTTAACACAAAGATCCATGTAATCTTTTCTACACTGAGCAACATTTAATGTATCATTTACTACCCAAGCTTCATTTCCTGAGAAATACTGTAATTCTCCGTCTGAAGCAAAGATTCTGTATCCCGCATCCTGTAACTTCTGTGCTGTAGCTAAAATTGTGTCATAATCTTTGAAGAGCTTTCCAACTTCTTCAGGATCTTCTGTTCCGAATACCTTCTTAGCGATATCTCTTCTGTAATAGAATCCAGCCGGTGTAATCTGATAACTGATTGCTCTCTGAACACCTTTTTCATCCTGTCCAGCCTGCCATACATAGTCTACAATCTTTCCGTCATATTCACCTGCACCTAATTTTGACAAGTCAGCAAAATAATGCTTGTCGTACATGTTTGGAAGCATCTGTGGTTCACCAACGATGATATCCGGTTCAACTTCGCCGGCATCTAATGCTGTACCAATTTTCTTCAAGTAATCTTCCGGAGCAATCTTAACGAATTCAACCTTCTTACCCGGATGATCCTTTTCGTACTTCTCGCCGAACTGCTTTAAGTCGTCCGCCAAACTCCATACTACCAATTTGTTCTTGTCAACTTTCTTTGCTGAACCTGATGATCCACAGCCTACAAGACCGGCTACCATTGCACCAACAAGTCCAAGTGCCATGAGTTTCTTAAATCTCATATCTCTCCTCCTTCTTTTCTGAACTGTTTATTTTTTCCGTTCAGTCCTCGTTGACTATTGTATAATAAAACCGATTCATTTTTAAGTTCTTCTTTTATAAAATGGTGCTTTTTTTTTATTATGATTGTTCTTTTTTGTCTATTTTGCACAAAAAAGCGTTTTTACTGTCATTTTATAAAAAATAGAGAAGACAATGAAATTCATGCTCTTCCCCCTTATGAGTTTATTGCCCCCCAGAGCATAAATCATCCCTTTTGGGTACACCTTTCTTCTTTCTTTCTTGAGGCAGCTGCACCCTAGAACACAAAAGTTCTCTGCGGGGTGCATCTTCTCTCGTTCTCCTATAGATTTGTTGCACCCTGTAACATAAAAGTTCTCTGCGGGGTGCATCTTCTCTCGTTCTCCTATAGATTTGTTGCACCCTAGAACACAAAAGTTCTCTGTGGGGTGCATCTTCTCTCGTTCTCCTATGGATTTGTTGCACCCTAGAACATAAAAGTTCTCTGCTGGGTGCATCTTCCCATAAAGAAAGAGACTGTAAAAACTTTACAGCCTCTTTTTTATACTCGGTGCGACAGGATTCGAACCTGCGACCTCTGCGTCCCGAACGCAGCGCTCTACCAAGCTGAGCCACGCACCGATTTATCCTTTGGTATTATATCACAGTTACATAAAAATTCAAGATAAACTTCAATGCGTTAGTCACACTTAAAACTTCCGCACATCGTCTGGCTTTCGTGTTTTGCACCATTGCCCTGAATCGTTATTTTCTTTGCATGACACATTTGATTATCATTGAATACACACTTTGCTGCATTGCAGCCTACTTTTAAAGTCTTTTCCGGAGAGCCGTCACAATGACAAGCCTTTGCCGTCTGTCCATCCAAACGTTCTTTGAAACTTCCGCAAAAAGTCGCATCTTCCACGGTGGCGGATTCGCCGCCCACTTTAATTCCTTCCAGGCAGCACTGCAGTTCTTTATTGAAATAACAATTTTTTACATTACAATTTAATTTTGTCATAAAAACACCCCACAATCACTATTTCGGATTTCCGATAGTATTATTGTGGGGCATTCTTTATTTTTTATTCATTTTTATTTTTCAGGTGTCTGAACTTCTTTTCTAATTTCCTTTGTCTGGATTTCTTTCACAATCTGTTCTAAGAATTCAGACAATGGTTTAACGCCTTCATCACCTGCAAAACGGCTTCGCACGGAAACAGTACCATCTACTTCTTCCTGCTGGCCTACAACAAGCATATACGGAAGTTTATCAAGACGCGCTTCACGAATCTTATAACCAATCTTTTCAGAACGATTATCTACCGTTACATCAACGCCATGTGCTTTTAATTCTTTTGCAACACTTTCTGCGTATTCCTGATATTTTTCGGAAATCGGGAGAACACGAACCTGTTCCGGACATAACCAAGTTGGGAATTTTCCGGCATATTTTTCAATGAGCCATGCCAATGTTCTTTCATAACATCCCATCGATGTTCTATGAATAATATATGGACGCTGTTTATCTCCATTTTCATCAATGTAATACATATCAAACTGTTCTGCAATTAATGCATCCCACTGAATAGTAATCATTGTATCTTCTTTTCCATAAACATTCTTTGCATTGATATCTACCTTCGGTCCATAGAACGCTGCTTCCCCAACATCTTCAACAAACGGAATATCTAATTCTGTTAAAATGTCACGGATGTGCTGTTCAGTTTCTTCCCATACTTCTGCAGATCCAATATATTTTTCTTTATTATCAGGATCCCATTTAGAAAGATGATATGTTACGTCTTCTTCAACACCAAGTGTTTCCAGACAATATTTTGCCAAAGCAAGGCACCCCTTAAATTCTTCTACCATCTGGTCCGGACGAACAATTAAATGTCCTTCTGAAATTGTAAACTGACGTACTCTTGTCAATCCATGCATTTCACCGGAATCTTCATTTCTAAACAATGTAGATGTTTCACCATAACGACATGGCAAATCTCTATATGATTTTTGGCTGGACTTATATACATAATACTGGAACGGACATGTCATTGGACGAAGTGCCATTACCTCTTTATCCTTTTCTTCATCTCCTAATACAAACATTCCTTCTTTATAGTGTCCCCAATGACCGGAAATCTTATATAAGTCAGATTTTGCCATTAATGGAGTTTTTGTTCTCATATAGCCCCATTCATTATCTTCCAAATCTTCAATCCAGCGCTGCATTTTTTGAATCCTTTTTGTCCCCTTTGGAAGCATCAATGGAAGTCCCTGTCCAATAACATCAACTGTTGTGAACAATTCCATTTCTCGACCTAATTTGTTATGATCTCTGTTCTTTGCTTCTTCCAAGGATTCCAAATATGCATTCAAATCATCCTTTTTATCAAATGCAGTTCCGTAAATTCTCTGAAGTCTTGCTTTATTAGAATCACCTCTCCAATATGCCATCGAAGAAGAAATTAATTTAAATGCCTTAATTCCTTTTGTACTCATCAAATGTGGTCCTGCACACAAATCAACAAATTCACCCTGACTATAAAATGAAATTGTAGAACCTTCCGGGAGATCCTGAATTAATTCCACTTTGTATGGTTCGTTGCGATCTTCCATATACTTGATTGCATCTTCTCTCGGAAGAGTAAACTTTTCAAGTTTCGCACCCTTCTTGATGATTTTCTTCATTTCAGCTTCAATCTTATCCAAATCTTCTCTTGAAAAAGGTTCATGCTCAAAATCATAATAGAACCCTGTATCAATAGACGGTCCTATGGCAAGTTTTGCATCCGGATAAAGATTCTTTACCGCTTCTGCCAATACGTGAGATGTGGTATGACGATATGCAGCTTTTCCAGCCTCATCATTGAATGTTAGAATATTCAATGTACAATCATGGTCAATCGTTGTACGTAAATCCACAACTTCTCCATCCACTTCTCCTGCACAGGCTGCTCTACCAAGGCCACCTGCAATGTCAAATGCAATGTCATTGACTGACATTGGTTCTGCGTACTCTTTTACAGAGCCATCTTTCAAAGTAATCTTCATTTGTCAAACCTTCCTTTCCTATTTCCGGGGCTTTTCAACAAAAGAAAAGCCCCTGCTTATGTTTCCATAAACAGGGACGTACAATACGCGGTTCCACCCTGATTGCATTGCAAATCATAGCAACGCCTCTCATTATGATGATAACGGAATCACCGGACTGGATTAGAGTCACTCCGAGGTAGTTTTCAGTTATTCATCCGTAAGGCACTCTCAGCATCGGCCTCTCTCTGTGACCATCAAAATAACCTACTCGTCTCATCAACGCTTTCGATATTTTCAATTATAACATTCATCCTTTGAATGTCAATCAAAGATTTCATTTATGAAATTCCAAAAAATTCCTGTGTCCAAAAACTCTCTACATTATTTACACCATTGGCGCTTTTATACATTGCTGCCTTGTAATATCCGACACCGATTTTTGTATATTCCCTTCTCAGAATATTTTTCTTATGAGAATTTGATGCCCACAATCCTTCAAAAATTCTTTTGGCCACAGCATGCAAAGTATCACTGCGTTCGCTACTGTGTGCAATATTCTCTCCAGTACAATAATGAGCCGGGAAAGAAAAATTCACATCCTGATAAGCGGTATAATACGGCGTCCCATCCGGCCTGCTATGACTGAAATTCTTGTCCAACGCAAATTTCACATCAGGAGTTTCTCCAATATGCTCCGGTGCACATTCTTTTGCTCGAATATCTGCAATTCTATTTAATGTCGTGTCAATCTTTAACGGCATTACCTTTTTCTTTAATCTCGCCTGATTAACCATTTGAAAATTTTTATAGATTTGTCTTTGCGTATCAATTCGCTCCGCAGCGCTGTTCAGGTCTCCTTTTGTATGGTTCGAAACCGTTTGGTTATAGTCAGTCACCACTACCGTACACTTATACTTTTTCCCTTTAACAATTGCATACACCGAGCACTTTCCCTTTTTCTTCGGTGTAATTGTCCCACTTCGATTCACAGTGGCAATCTTTTTCTTCGAGCTTTTCCATTTTACCGAAAGTTTTTTGCCTTTTTTCTTTGGAACATTATATAGTTTTAGTTTTACCGTATTCTTCTTTGCATTACTAATTATCGCATTTCCTTGCTTGTCATATACAACAGCTGAAACATCCACTTTTAAAACAGACAAATCCAACGAGGTCTTGGTATATTCCCCACTTGCTCTGTTTTTCCCTGCATCCAACAGGCCTGTAACCTTAACCTTGCATCGATATTTTTTACCACCTGCAGATGCTGTGATTACGCATTTTCCGTTAGCTACAGAGGACACCTTTCCGCTCTTTGTCACCTTCGCCACCTTTGGATTGGAACTACTCCATTTCACTTTCTTTGAATTATGATTCAGAATTAATTGAAAAGAATAGTACCCATATATATTATAACTGGAATAATTCAGCATCGGTTTCGCTGCTGATACTGTTTGTATTTCTGATAGGAAAAGTCCTGCAATTAAAAGCAAAGAAAGCATGATACCAATCTTCTTTCTTATCATAACAACACTTCCTCTCACCAATCAATGTTACCGTTCACTTGTTGTTATATTGATTATATCACACTTTCTTCAAAATTGACTTTTTATTTTTTTATTTTATAACTTTCTTTTATTGTTGCATTTTCATATACAAAATTCGCTGCACGTTCCAATATAATTGCTCGTTCAACATCTTTTTGCGTATATTCTTCCTTCATATCCTCCGGTTTTTCATAACCGTATTCTTCATAATTGTCTTCCCACCACTGCTCATATTTCTGCTTCGGGATATCCTGAAGATTTTCTTTATAAGCAATCAGGTAAGAAATCATTTCTGATGCCAACTCATTTTCATATTCCTTTTCCATATCTTCATCAGTCATCTGCATCAGTTCTTTATAATCATCCAGTTCCATCCCCCACTCAGAAGCTGCATAGTTATAATCTGCATCAACTTCTTCAATAATACGTGCATAAGCATCATCCGGATATTTCTTGATTGAGCTTCCATCAACAACCTGCTGCCAAAGATCTGCAATACATTCATTCTTTAACTCTTCTTTGACATAATCATAGTATTCTTCAGTTGTTTTAATGCCCATTTCCTCGAAATAGTTATCTTCCACCCACTCATCAGTGATTTTTTCTTCCACACGTTCGGATACATCTCCAATTTCAACGTTAAAAGTTACTTTTTTTCCAGCGTAGTCTTTTCCGGAATCAGAAATATCCTTTGGATTTATTCCTTTGACATTTTCAAGAACATCTCCTTTTTTCTTTCCTTTCACGCCGTCTGAAATCACCTTAAACGGTCCATCGGTGTCTTCTCCAACAATAACTTCCTGTTCTTCCAGCTTCAAATCTTTTTCTTTTTTTCCATCAACAAAACCAATCACATTAAAGCTGACCTGGTCGCTATCTTTTGCAGCGCGCTTTACCTGTTCATATGAAACAGTATCACCTTCCACGTATTCATCATACATTTCCTGAGTAATTTCACAGGTAAGGCCCTTATACTTTCCAAGTGTCACAAAATTATTTTCGAAATCCTCCAAGTCTTTTGCGCCATAATCATTCTGTACAAATTTCTTATTTTTTTCTTCTTTCACGCGAACAACTTTATTGTAATAAATAAAACCTGCAAATAGAGCCAAAATCAAAGCAATAGACACTGGATAAATCAACGTCCCCATCAAAGATTTCTTTTGTCCTTCTACTTCTTTCATTTCTTCCTGTTCCAAGTTCACATTTTCTTCCATACTTTTCTCTTCCTTTTCTTTTTTATGAAATCACCGAAACCGATACATTTGTTTCAGGATTGTATCACGGTCGTCAAACGCACAAAAACAAGATTTCTGCATTTTTCTCATCGTGTATGCAAGAAAAGGACCTTTGCAAAGGTCCTTCTCATTTATACGACACTTCCAATAGTCTGAACTATTTAGTTATCTCTTGTATAGTTTGGAGCTTCCTTCGTGATATGAATGTCATGTGGATGACTTTCCTTTAAAGATGCAGCTGAAATCTTAACGAACTGTCCTGTGCTCTTTAAGGTTTCAACATCTTTTGCTCCACAATATCCCATACCAGAACGAAGTCCACCCATCAACTGGAATACTGTATCCTCAATGCTTCCTTTATATGCTACTCGTCCTTCTACACCTTCCGGAACAAGTTTCTTTGCATTTGTTTGGAAATATCTATCCTTGCTTCCGTTTTCCATTGCAGCAATCGATCCCATTCCACGGTAAACTTTGTATTTTCTTCCCTGGAAAATTTCAAATTCACCCGGTGCTTCATCACATCCGGCAAACATAGATCCCATCATACAAACACTACCACCGGCAGCAATTGCCTTAACAATATCTCCTGAATATTTAATACCACCATCAGCGATAATTGGCACACCATATTCTTTTGCCACTTCATAACAATCCATAATTGCTGATACCTGAGGTACACCAATACCTGCAACGACACGAGTTGTACAGATTGAACCTGGTCCGATACCAACCTTAACAGCATCTGCACCTGCTTCGATGAGATCTCTGGTAGCCTGACCGGTAGCAACATTACCTGCGATTACCTGAAGATCAGGATATTCAGCCTTAATCATCTTTAATGTTTTGAAAATATTAGCAGAATGTCCATGAGCGGAGTCAATAACAATTACATCGACCTTTGCTTCTACCAATGCCTTTACACGATCCATAACATTCGCAGTAATACCAACAGCGGCACCACAAAGAAGTCTACCCTGCTCATCCTTTGCAGACAACGGATACTTAATCTGCTTTTCAATATCTTTAATTGTAATTAATCCTTTTAAATTAAAATCATCATCAACGATTGGGAGTTTTTCCTTACGGGATTCTGCTAAAATTGCTTTTGCTTCTTCTAAAGTCACACCTTCTTTTGCTGTAACCAATCCCTCAGAAGTCATAGATTCCTTAATTAATTTTGTTCCGTCTGTTTCAAATTTTAAATCACGGTTTGTAATAATACCAACCAATTTCTTTCCAACTACAATCGGAACACCGGAAATTCTGAATTTAGCCATAAGATCATTAGCATCATTTAATGTATGCTCCGGAGATAAATAGAACGGATCGGTGATAACACCATTTTCTGAACGTTTCACTTTATCAACTTCATCTGCCTGCTGCTCAATTGACATATTTTTGTGGATGATACCAATACCACCCTGTCTAGCCATTGCAATAGCCATTCTGTATTCCGTAACCGTATCC
>JAILRZ010000154.1 GCA_024697845.1 Eubacterium sp.
TATGAGTTTGACATGGGGCAATTATGTAATGATTTTGGTTGCATGTGTTTTCCTATACTTAGCTATTAGAAAAGATTATGAACCATTATTATTGGTTCCGATTGCTTTTGGTATGCTTTTGGTAAATATGTATCCGGACATTATTGAAGAAGGCGGTTTGCTTCATTACTTCTATTTATTGGATGAATGGAGTATCCTTCCGTCCCTGATTTTTATGGGGGTAGGTGCAATGACAGACTTTGGTCCGTTGATTGCAAATCCAAAGAGCTTCCTATTGGGAGCGGCCGCTCAGTTCGGTATTTATTCTGCATACTTCCTGGCAATTTTAATGGGATTCAATGGAGAGGCTGCTGCAGCAATCTCCATTATCGGTGGTGCTGATGGACCTACATCCATCTTCCTGGCAGGAAAATTAGGTCAGACTGCTTTACTTGGACCAATCGCAGTAGCAGCATATTCTTATATGTCTTTGGTTCCAATTATTCAGCCGCCAATTATGAAATTATTGACCACAGAAAAAGAAAGAAAAATCAAAATGGAACAGCTTCGTCCGGTTTCAAAATTGGAAAAGATTTTGTTCCCTGTTATTGTAACAATCGTTGTTGTTATGATTTTACCTACTACAGCACCATTGGTTGGTATGTTGATGTTAGGAAATTTATTTAGAGAATCAGGAGTTGTAAAACAACTTCAGGAAACAGCATCGAATGCATTGATGTATATTGTAGTAATCTTGCTTGGTACCAGTGTTGGTGCAACAACCAGTGCCGAAGCATTCTTAAATGTTGCTACAATTAAGATTGTAGTATTAGGTTTGGTAGCCTTTGCAGTAGGTACCGCAGCCGGAGTATTATTCGGAAAGATTATGTGTATCGCTACACATGGAAAGGTTAATCCATTAATTGGTTCTGCCGGAGTTTCCGCAGTTCCGATGGCTGCAAGAGTATCCCAGAAGGTTGGTGCGGAAGCAGATCCGACAAACTTCTTGTTAATGCATGCGATGGGACCAAACGTTGCCGGAGTTATTGGTACAGCCGTTGCAGCCGGTACCTTTATGGCAATCTTTGGTGTTAAATAATTTTTATGGAGGAAGATAAAATGGCAGAAAAAAGACCGGTTAAAATTACCGAAACTATATTGCGTGATGCACATCAGTCATTGATTGCCACCAGAATGCCTACTGAAGAGATGCTTCCAATCGTTGATGTAATGGATCAGGTTGGATATCATTCCGTAGAATGCTGGGGTGGAGCAACATTTGATGCATCACTTCGTTTCTTAAAAGAAGATCCATGGGAAAGACTTCGTAAATTAAGAGATGGATTTAAAAATACAAAATTACAGATGCTTTTCAGAGGACAGAATATTTTAGGATACAGTCATTATTCTGATGATGTAGTAGAATATTTTGTACAGAAATCTTTAGCAAACGGTATTGATATCATTCGTATTTTCGATTGCTTAAATGATTTAAGAAACCTGGAAACAGCTGTAAAGGCAGCCAATAAAGAAAAGGGACATGCACAGGTTGCGTTGTCTTACACTTTAGGGGATGCATATACATTAGATTACTGGAAAGAAACTGCAAAACGAATTGAAGACATGGGTGCAAATTCTCTTTGTATCAAAGATATGGTAGGTCTGCTTACTCCATACAAGGCTTCTGAATTAGTTCAGGCTTTAAAGGAAGGTACGGATTTACCAATTGATTTGCATACACATTATACTTCAGGTGTTGCAGCAATGACTTATTTAAAAGCGGTAGAAGCTGGATGTGATATTATTGATACTGCAATTTCACCATTCTCAATGGGAACAGCTCAGCCGGCAACAGAAGTTCTTGTAGAAACATTCAAGGGAACTCCATATGATACCGGACTTGATTTGAAGTTATTAAAGAAGGTCGCAGATCATTTCAAACCATACAGAGAAGAATGTTTGGCAAATGGTTTATTAAATCCAAAGGTAATGGGTGTTAATATTAATACCTTATTATATCAGGTACCTGGTGGAATGTTATCAAACTTAGTATCACAGCTTTCAGAAATGGGTGCAGATGATAAGTTTGATGAAGTGTTGGAAGAAGTGCCACGCGTACGTAAAGACTTTGGTGAGCCACCGCTTGTTACTCCATCCAGTCAGATTGTGGGTACTCAGGCTGTACTGAATGTGGTAATGGGTGAACGTTACAAGATGGTAAACCAGCAGGCAAAAGACTTACTTTCAGGAAAATACGGACAGACAGTTAAACCATTTAATCCGGAAGTACAGAAAAAAGCAATTGGAGATGAAAAACCAATTACATGTAGACCGGCTGATTTATTAGAACCATCACTTCCAAAATTCGAAAAAGAATGTGCACAGTGGAAACAGCAGGATGAAGATGTATTAACCTATGCTTTGTTCCCGCAGGTTGCGAAAGATTTTTTTGAATATCGTGAAGCACAGCAGACAAAGGTTGATCCTTCGGTTGCAGATAAAGAAAACGGAGCATATCCGGTTTAAAAAAAGAAAAGGGGCAGTGGTTGCTGTCCCTTTTGTTACATTCCATGAAAATTCGGAGAATGATGAATGAGTAAAGTGTTAGTGATTGGTGGCGGTGCTGCCGGAATGATGGCAGGGATTGCTGCTGCATATAATGGGAATGAAGTGCTTCTGGTAGAAAAAAACGAGAAGCTTGGAAAGAAAATATATATTACCGGAAAAGGACGTTGTAATGTAACCAATGCTTCCGATGTAGAAAATCATATGAATCAGGTCCTTTCCAACGGAAAATTTCTGTATAGTGCTTATCACTCTTTAGATGCAGAAGGGGTTTGTGCATTAATTGAAAGTACTGGTGTTGCACTTAAGACAGAGCGGGGAAATCGTGTATTTCCTCAAAGTGATAAGTCCTCAGATATTATATGGGCTTTAACTAAAATGTTAAAGGATTTTGGGGTCACGATTCTTTACAATGCAGAAGTGAAAAAGATTGAAAAGCAAGGGGAGGCGTTTGTTCTGACCACTACGAAGCAAAAACTTCGTGGAGATTATTGCATTGTGGCAACCGGTGGGTTGTCCTATCCGACTACCGGATCTACCGGAGATGGTTATGAATTTGCAAAAAAAATGGGCCATGAAATTGTGGATCTTTATCCATCCCTTGTGCCTTTTAATGTCAAAGAAGAATTCTGCCGCAGGCTACAGGGATTGGCATTAAAAAATGTTTCATTGGAAATTGTCGATGAGAATGGAAAAGAATATTTTATGGAACAGGGAGAAATGCTATTTACACACTTTGGAATTAGTGGACCTTTGGTATTAACTGCTAGTGCTTATATTAGTGGGTTGATGAAACAACATCGTTTTCAAGGGAAAATTGATTTGAAACCGGCATTGACGGAAGAAGTTCTGGATAAAAGAATTCTGAAAGATTTCGAAGAAAACCGGAATAAAAATTTCCAAAATGCCATTGACAAGTTGTTGCCGAAAAAACTGATCCCGGTAACCATTGAAATGTCTGGTATCGATCCTTACAAGAAAGTATATGAAATTACCAAGGAAGAACGACAACGCTATGTTCGATTGTTAAAAGGTTTTCCGTTAACAATTCTAGGATGTCGAAATTATAATGAGGCGATTATAACAAAAGGAGGAGTATCCGTAAAGGAAATTAATCCTAAAACAATGGAATCCAAGAAAATGTCCGGTGTCTTTTTCGTCGGTGAAGTGTTGGATCTTGATGCCATGACCGGTGGATATAATCTCCAGATTGCGTGGAGTACCGGATATCTGGCTGGCAGTAGTATTTATTAAAATGGAGGATTAGAATGTATAATATTGCAATAGATGGACCGGCAGGTGCCGGGAAAAGCACGATTGCAAAAATCGTGGCAAAAAAATTAGAATTTATTTATGTGGATACTGGTGCAATGTACCGTACATTGGCTTTGGCTTGTTTTCGTGCGGGGATTGACGCTTCCGAAGAAGCAAAGGTCATTGAAAAATGTAAAGATGTTACAGTGACTTTAGGTTACGAAGATGGAACCCAGAAGGTTTATTTGAATGGAGAAGATGTGAGTCAGGAAATCCGTCGGGAAGAAATCGGAAATATGACCTCTGCAATTGCTGTTTACGGACCGGTTCGTGAACTGATGGTAGCAATGCAGCAAAAGCTTGCCAGAGAAAACAATGTCGTAATGGATGGACGTGATATTGGTACGGTGGTATTACCTAACGCAGATTTGAAAGTTTATTTAACTGCCAGTGCAAGAACCAGAGCGGAAAGACGTTATAAGGAATTGATAGAAAAAGGTCAGGAATGTAACTTAGATGCCATTGAAGAAGATATTAAAAAACGTGATGAACGGGATATGAATCGTGAAGTGGCACCACTAAAACAGGCCGAAGACGCCGTGTTGGTAGATTCGTCTGATATGGATATTGATCAGGTTGTGGAAACAATTGTATCTTTGGCAAAATAATATTAGAGGAAAAGCAGATGAAATTAAAGGTTGCAAAGAGTGCCGGATTTTGTTTTGGTGTGCAAAGAGCAGTGGATAGTGTATACAAGGAAATTGAAAAAAATAACGGACCGATTTATACATTTGGACCGATTATTCATAATGAGCAGGTCGTAGAGGACTTGGAAAGTAAGGGTGTTTCCGTAATAGAAACTGAGGCTGATTTGGATACAATCGAAGAAGGGACAGTTATTATCCGGTCTCATGGGGTTTCCAGAGCAGTATATGAACGTATCGAAAGCCGAAAGGTGAAAATAATTGATGCCACTTGTCCTTTTGTGAAAAAAATTCATCAGATTGTGGATGAGGAGAGTCAAAACGGAAAGAAAATTATTATCATCGGAAACGATAATCACCCGGAAGTAGAAGGAATTCGAGGATGGGTTCACGGTGAAAGTTTTGTGGTAAATGATGAGAAACAAATCACCAATTCTATCTTTGAAGAAGGTAAAAAATATTGTATTGTATCACAAACGACATTTAATCACAATAAATTTAAATATTTAGTTGAAATTATGCGAAAAAAAGGGTATGATATAAATGTTGTAAACACAATTTGCAATGCGACAAATGTACGTCAAGTTGAAGCAAAAGAAATTGCAGCCACTGTGGATGCAATGATTGTCATTGGAGGAAAGAATAGTTCAAATACACAGAAACTCGTGGATATCTGTGAGAAAGAGTGTGAGAATACCTTCTATGTACAGACTGCAGAGGACTTGAAAGCTTATGATTTGAGAGCATTTCAGTCTATTGGTATTACAGCAGGGGCATCTACCCCAAAGAATATTATTGAGGAGGTTCATACTGAATGTCAGAAGAAATGAGTTTTGAACAAATGTTAGAAGATTCAATTAAGTCTATCCATAATGGTAGCACGGTTGAAGGAAAGGTAATTAGCGTTAAGCCGGATGAAG
>JAILRZ010000015.1 GCA_024697845.1 Eubacterium sp.
TGCCAATTGTTTGATTGACAGTCATGCATTAATGGTTCGAGGAGGATATATCAAAAACGTAGCCAATGGTATTTACTCTCAGTTCCCGCCGATGAAAAGAATTTCTCAGAAAATAGAAGCAATCATCCGTGATGAAATGGACAAGCTGGATGGCCAGGAAGTATTATTCCCTGTAGCGTTGCCAGCCAGTCTTTGGGATGAATCCGGTCGTTATGAAAGTGTTGGTTCTGAACTTTTGAGATTCTCAGACAGAACCGGATCCAAGATGGTTCTTGGGATGACTCATGAAGAAGCATCCGTTCAGTTGATTCGTGAATATGCCAACAGCTATGCGAAGTATCCATTTATGATTTACCAGATTCAGACAAAGTTCCGTGACGAAGCAAGACCACGAGCAGGACTCATTCGTGTTCGTGAATTTACAATGAAGGATGCTTATTCCTTCCATACATCACAGGAAGATTTGGAACAGTATTATCAGAAATGCTATGATGCGTACAATCGTATTTTTGCCCGTTGTGGTATTCCGGAAGTTGTTGTTGTAGCTTCTGATTCCGGTATGATGGGTGGTAGCGTATCTCACGAATATATGCTGTTAACAGCGGCTGGAGAGGATTCTATTGCAATTTGTCCGGAATGTGGATACAGCGCAAACGTGGAAGCTGCTCCAAACATTATTGAAAATGAAAATACTCGCGGAATGGAAGAATTGACTGAAGTAGAGACCCCAAATGTTTCTACCATTGAAGATTTATGTGAATTCTTAAAGGTTGATGCAAAGAACACTGCAAAGGCTGTTGTATATCAGAAAAACGAAGATGACAGTTATGTGGTTGCATTTATCCGCGGAGATTTGGATATTAATGAAACGAAACTGACCAATGCAGTCGGATGTGACATCCATCCGGGGGTCATTGAAGATGACAGCATTTTGACTGCCGGTTTCATTGGACCTGTAGGAATTAATGAAAAGGTAACGGTATTATTTGATACTTCTCTGAAGGGAATCGATTTCCTTGTAACAGGTGCAAACAAAGCAGATACACATTATACAGGTTTCAATGTGGAAAGAGATTGTCCGGGTGTGGAATATCTTGATCTTGCCAAGATTACAGAAGGTGGAATTTGCCCACACTGTGGAAAGCATACAATCACAATTTCAAGAGGTATTGAAGTAGGGAACATCTTCCAGCTTGGAACAAAGTACTCCAAGACAATGGGACTGACTTACTTAGATGAAAATGGTAAAGAACAAAATCCTATTATGGGATGCTATGGTATTGGTGTAGGTCGTATGGCTGCATCTATCTGTGAAGTGCGTCATGATGACTTTGGACCAATTTGGCCAATTACCATTGCTCCTTGGCAGGTACATCTTTGCTGCTTACGTTCTGATGATGCCGAATGCAAGGCAAAAGCAGATGAAATTTACGAAACATTGCAGAAGAAGGGAATTGAAGTGATCTATGATGACAGAAAGGTAAGACCGGGAGCAATGTTTGCAGATGCTGATTTACTTGGTGTTCCGGTAAGAGTGGTTGTGAGTCCAAGAAATCTTGCAGAAAATGCAGTTGAGATTTCAACTCGTGATAAGCAGATTGACAAGCAGAAGACACCAATCGATAATACGATTGCTGAAGTAGAAAGAATTATTCAGAAGCTGACCGACGATATTTACAGCCAGGTAAAATAATTAGATATTTCATTTGAGCCGTCACATTTGTGGCGGCTTGATTTTTAGAGCGTACCCTAGCTTTCGAGATTTTTGGCAAAACTGGGGTACAGTTTAGGCATCATGATTTTTTTGGTGTACCCTGATTTTCAGGTTTTTGGCAAAACCGGGGTACGGTTTAGACCTCAAGATTTTTTAGGTGTACCCTGATTTTCAGGTTTCTTGGCAAAACCGGGGTACAGTCGTAGCATCAAAAATTTTCAGCTGTACCCTGACTTTTAGGTTTTTGGACTAAATCGGGGTACAGAAGTAAAAAATAAGAAAAAATTGTGTATCCCCAAAAACAAGAAATGTTGATATATAGGGTACAAAAGCAAAATATGAAGGGAAAAGACATATGAAAACAATTATTTTTGATATGGACGGTGTGATTTTTGATTCCGAGCGAGTAATATTTGATGAGTGGAAAGAACTGGCAAAAAAGTACGGTTTTGAAAATCTTGAAATTCCTTACTTTCAATGTATCGGTGTGAATGCGGCTAGAACAAGAGAAATCATGCTGGATTTTTACGGGCAGGATTTTCCTTACGATGATTACTGCAAGGAACAATCAAGAAGATATCATGAAAAATATGACGGCGGACGATTGCCGTTGAAAAAAGGTGTGGAAGAACTGTTACAATATTTGAAAAAAGAGGGATTTTTTGTTGCAATTGCTTCTTCTACACGACACACTTTGGTAGAACAACAGATTATTGATGCAGGACTTCGTCCGTATTTTGATCGAATTATTGGTGGGGACATGGTTACAAAGAGTAAGCCAAATCCGGAGATCTTCCAGAAAGCACTGGAAGGTTTGGAGGCAATACCGGGAGAGACAATTGTCATCGAAGATTCCTTCAACGGAATTCGTGCTGCCTTCAATGCAGGGATGATTCCTGTAATGGTGCCGGATATGATTGCACCAGATGATGAGATGAGAGAAAAAGCAGAAGTGATTTTAAACAATCTGTTGGAAGTGAAAGAATATCTTGAGAAACAGATGTAACAAAAGGACTCAATGATTGACACTCCTTTTTGCATGTAGTAAAATGAAAAGGATTTTCAAATTCATTCGTGGAGGAAAATATGGCAGGAAAATACAAGACCAGACAGAATGAAGTTATCAAAAAATGTCTGGAAGAAAATAAAGATGGATATGTTACTGTCCAGCAGGTGATGGATTACTTGAAAAAACAGGATATCTCCGTTGGTTTAACGACGATTTACCGTCAGTTGGATCGCTTGGTGGATGAGGGATTTGTAACGAAGGTTAATGTGGAAGGGAAATCAGGAGCATGCTATCAGTGGATGCCGGAGCAGGATGAGCAGGACATGATTTATATTCAATGCGAACGATGTGGTGAAGTCTCTAAAATGGAATGTCATCATCTGGCAGAATTGTATCATCATGTGGAAAGTGATCATCATTTTAAAGTGAACACAAAGAAGACCGTGTTATATGGTCGATGTGATAAGTGCAATAAGTAAGGTGAAAGAAATGATTTTTGATTTTAAAAATGTTAGTTTGGGATATGACAATTTAGTAGTGGCAAAGGACCTAAATTTTTGTGTGAATCAGGGAGACTATGTCTGTATTGTAGGAGAAAACGGTGCAGGAAAAAGTACATTGATTAAAACATTGCTGGGACTGATTAAGCCATTAGATGGAAGTATTGAGAATAATATCCATAAAGGAATCGGATATCTGCCACAGCAGACAGCAGTGCAGAGGGATTTTCCGGCCAGTGTCTGGGAAGTAGTTCTTTCCGGCACATTAAATGGAAGTCGTAAGCTTCCATTTTATACGAAAAAAGATCGAGCATTGGCGCAGGAAAATATGGAAAAAATGCATATTATGCCATTGAAAAAGAACTGTTATCGAGAGTTATCCGGTGGACAGCAACAGAGAGTTTTGCTGGCCAGAGCACTTTGTGCCACCGATGGAGTGTTGATTCTTGATGAGCCGATTACAGGACTGGATCCTGCGGCAACAATGGAATTCTACGAAGAACTAAAGAATTTGAATGAGAAAGAAAATGTAACGATTATTATGGTTACTCACGATATTGAAAATGCTATGGATTATGCGTCGCATATTTTGCATTTGAAGCAGGATGCGACATTTTTCGGAACAGTGGAGGAATACAAAAAATCCAATGTTTCGAATATGTTTCTGGGGGATACGGTGCTTCACCGAATTCATCAGGCGGATGAAAAATCAGGGAGAGATGTGGCAGAGACCATTGATCAACTGGTAAAATCAAATAAATAGAACGGATGGATGATGTTATGTCTTTTTTACCAATTTCAAAACAGGATATGAAAGAACAGGGAATCGAACAGTTAGATTTCGTGTATGTGATTGGGGATGCTTATGTAGATCATCCTTCTTTTGGACATGCCATTATCTCCAGAGTATTGCAGGCTCATGGATACACTGTGGGAATTATTTCCCAACCGGATTGGAAGGATGAAGAAAGTATAAATATTCTTGGGGAACCACGACTAGCTTTTCTGGTAATGGGCGGAAATATGGATTCCATGGTAAATCATTATTATGTTTCGAAAAAACATCGAGATAGTGATGCTTATACACCAGGTGGTGAAATTGGAAAACGTCCGGATCATGCGACAGTTGTTTATTGCAATTTAATCAGAAGGACTTATAAAACAAAACCGATTCTCATTGGAGGAATCGAGGCCAGTCTTCGACGAATGGCTCATTACGATTATTGGAGCAATAGTTTTAAGCGTTCTATTCTTTTGGACAGTCAGGCAAACATGATTACTTATGGAATGGGAGAAAAATCCATTGTACAGGTAGCGGATGCTTTAGCCAGCGGAATGGATATCAGTGATATTACTTATATTCCGGGAACGGTATTTAAAACAAAAAATTTGGAATTGGCCTATGACCCAATTATTCTTCCGTCTTATGACGAGATGAAAGAGGACAAGTTGCGTTATGCAGACAGTTTTCGTGTACAGTCGGAAAATACGGATCCGTTTAATGGAAAAACATTGGTGGAACCTTATCCGAATGGGGTATATGTGGTGCAAAATCCACCACAGGAACCAATGACCCAGCAGGAAATGGATGATGTTTATGATCTTCCATATGAAAGGACTTACCATCCGATTTATGAGGCACAGGGAGGAATCCCTGCAATTCAGGAAATTCAATTTTCATTGATTAGTTGTCGCGGATGTTTTGGGGCTTGTAGTTTTTGTGCGTTGACCTTCCATCAGGGAAGAATTATTCAAACAAGAAGTCATCGCTCCATTATTGATGAGGCGAAGAAAATTATTGAAATGCCAAATTTCAAGGGATATATCCATGATGTGGGAGGGCCGACAGCGAACTTCTATCACCCGGCCTGTAAGAAACAGCTCAAGTACGGTGTGTGTAAACATAAGCAATGTTTGTGGCCGAAACCGTGTGAAAATCTGGATACAGACCATAGTGAATATTTGAAACTGTTACGGAAGTTAAGAGAATTACCAAAAGTGAAGAAAGTATTTGTTCGTTCCGGAATTCGTTTTGATTATATTATGGCAGACAAAGACAAGAGCAGCACTTTCTTCAAGGAATTGGTAGAGCATCACATTAGCGGACAGTTAAAGGTGGCACCGGAACATATTTCCGATGTGGTATTGTCCTATATGGGAAAACCACAAAATTGTGTCTATGAAGGCTTTATTGAGAAGTATTACAAGCTCAATGAAAAGGCTGGAAAGAAACAGTTCGTGGTTCCGTATTTGATGAGTTCTCATCCCGGCTCTACGATGAAAGAAGCTGTTAAGCTGGCAGAATATTTAAGAGATATCGGATACAATCCACAGCAGGTACAGGATTTTTATCCGACGCCATCCACAATGTCTACAGTGATGTATTACACTGGGGTGGATCCGAGAACCATGAAGGAAGTATATACACCGAAGAACCCTCATGAAAAGGCAATGCAGCGAGCGTTGATGCAATATCGTAATCCTGCCAATTATGAATTGGTAAAAGAAGCCTTGCATATTGCGGGACGAGAGGATTTGATCGGTTTTGATAAGCATTGTCTGATTAAACCGCGAAAATTAAGTAACAATCGGGTCAATTATAAGAAAAATGAAAAACAGGGAAATGGCTCGAAACGAAACTTAGCAAAAGGACGAGGAAACGGTTCAAAGGGAAAGGGGAAAAATGGAAACACCTGGAATGAAAAACGGAATCATTCCAGTAAAAAAACAGGAAGAGGAAAAAGAAAATAAGTCGTTGAAAGGGAGAAAAAATGGGAGCAAAAAAGAAAATTTTAGCTTATGTATTGTCGCTATGTTTAGTATTTAGTGGAATTACTCTATCAAAGCCACAGATTAATAATGCAGCAGACAGTACAACAGTTTATTTTTTGAACTCTGATAATTGGAATGTAATTTATGGATATGCATATGCAAATGATGCCGGTGTGTCAGATGGTTGGCCGGGAACAAAAGCAACGAAAGCATCTCAGATGGGAGAGGGATGGTATCAGGTTGTTGTTCCTAGAAGTGCTTCAGCAGGTTTTAGCATGATTTTGAATGACGGCTCCGGAAACAGAGCAGAAGTTTATATTAACAATGACATTTATACTTATGTAACTGCAGAAGCAAATGTCTATAGTTCGAAGGAAGCTGCAGAATATGCTGTGGGTTTTTCATCAGGAGAAGAACCAACAAAAAAGAATTATTATGTGGATGCTACAGGAGTTGGAGCAAGCTTGCCTTATACATCTTATGAAGCAGAGGATGCAGAAACCAATGCTACCGTTTTAAAAGATAATAGAACTTATATTACCGCAGTTCAGTCAGAAGCCAGTGGAAGAGAAGCGGTCAAATTACAAAATACAGGAGATTACGTTGAGTTTCAATTGACAAAACCGGCCAATACGATAGTTTTAAGGTACAGCATGCCCGACAGCACTGATGGGAACGGATTAAACGCGTCTCTATCGTTATATGTGAATGGAAATAAGTCAAAGGATTTGTCTTTAACTTCAAAGTATGCCTGGGTATATGGAGCATATCCCTATGATAACAATGTCAATGGAGGAAATGGTCATCGATTTTTTGATGAGACCCGTGCATTCTTTAAAGAAGGAACCTTAGATGCGGGAACAAAAATCCGTTTGCAGAAAGATGCATCCTGTAATGCTGCTTATTACATTGTGGATTTTATCGAATGTGAAAATGTTACTGCAAAGGAACGCCCGGACAACTGCTTATCCATAACAGAGTTTGGTGCAGTAGCAGATGACAATAAGGACGATTATAATGCATTTTTATCCTGTGTTCAGGAAGCGAAAAATCAACATAAGGAAGTTTGGATTCCTACAGGAACTTTTCAATTGGAACAAAAAAGAAATCTGGTAGTTTCGGATGTTACGATTCGTGGCGCGGGAATGTGGTATTCAAACCTGGTAGGTCTGGGAGCTGCTTTTGATTATTCCGGAACCTGTAAATTTTATGATTTCTCGATGACAGGACTTGCAGATCATCGATTGGATGCGGAGGATTTACCGGCGTTTGGGGGGACTTCGGCAAGTACAAATTGTGTCATTGAAAATATTTGGATGGAACATGTTAAAGTAGGTGTTTGGACGTATGCTGCAAAAAATCTGACAATTCAGGGATGTAGAATTAGAAATACCTATGCAGACGGAATGAATCTTTGCAGCGGAACAAGCGGAGCAATTGTAAAGGACAATTCTGTTAGAAATACCGGCGATGATGGAATTGCTATTTGGCCATGGCAGGGAAATTGCTATAACAATACGATTTGTAATAATACAGTGCAGATGCCGATTCTTGCAAATTGTATTGCGGTTTATGGTGGATATGGAAATGTGGTTTCCAATAATTATGTGACAGATACGGTAAATAATGGTGGTGGAATATGTGTATCCAGCCAGTTTGACACTTCAAATGGATTTTCAGGAACAATTCAGGTGAATGGAAATATCCTGGTTCGGTGTGGAACACAGCATTCTGATTATAAATATAATGTAGGAGCAATTTGGTTTTGGGTGACCAATGCAGCAATGAATGCAGATTTCCAAATTTCGGATAATATTATTATCGACTCAACTTATGAGGGAATTCTGTTTGATTGTTTTAATGAATTATCCCGAGTGACAGTTTCAGATACCAGTATTTATGGCCCACAAACTAATGGTATTGATGTTCGCGGATACAAACAGGCTTCTCTGGTAATTGATGGGGTAGCGGTCGTAGACTATAACGGAGTACGTTTAAACAATGAAAATAATAACTGCTCCATATCATATTTAAATCAGGGAATCTACGATGGAACAGCACCGGAAACTCCAACAGAGCCTGTGACAGAAACTCCAACAGAACCTATCACTGAAGCAACAACAGTCAAGGAAGAACCTAAGATTTCTGAAAAGGTTAAGATTGAAGGATATCAGATTAGTACAACGGCAGGTGGAAGTCGTGTGATTGCATCTGTGGAACCGGAAATTGATGGGAAAAAAGTTGTAGAATATGGTTTAATTTATGGATTGGCGATGTATAATGGAAGAGTAACATCGTGGACACAAGATGATATGATTGTCCATTCAGATAATTATTTTGTAAAAGGCTATGACAGTAAGGGGCTTGGTATCGTGGAACAACAGTTGGGAAGTTCTTCGTCGGCGATAGAATATAGTTTGGTAATGCACTTTGGAGCACACTCAAAAGTTGCATATGAAGCTGACTATAAAGTGAGAGGTTATGCAAAGTTGTCTGATGGAACTTATGTTTATAGTGAAATTTGTTCCTATACGATATTTAAGATAGCAAATGTACTCTATCAAAATCAATTGATGCCTCGTGAATCCGCACATGACTATCTGTTCAATAATATTTTAACAGTGGTAGATTCCACGTACAAAAAAATTGATTTTAAGAAAATTACCTGGGTAAGATAAATTAAGCTCGTTATCGAGGAAACTCATATGAATATAAACGAAACTTAGGAGGTAGAAAGAAATGGATTTAAAAACTTTACAGAAAGATATGATTGCAGCAATGAAGGAAAAGGATAAAGCCAGAAAAGAATCTATTTCTGCGTTGGTACAGGCAGTGAAGAAGGCAGGAATTGATGCCGGATGTCGTGAAGATATTCCGGAAGAAATGGTCAATAAAGTGATTTTAAAAGAATTAAAATCTGTGAAGGAACAGATTGACGGATGTCCTGATTCCAGAGGGGATTTAAAAGCAGAATATCAGGCTCGTTTCGATGTATTTAATGAATATGCTCCAAAACTAATGAGTGCAGAAGAAGTGGAAGCAGAGTTGAAAGAAAAATTCGCTGATGTGATTGCCACAGGAAATAAAGGTCAGATTATGAAAACCGTAATGCCTGCATTTAAAGGCAGAGCAGATGGAAAAGTAATCAACCAGATAGTAGCAAAACTTTGTTCATAGGATTGGAAAGGAGAATCATATGAAAAACAAAAAATTATTATCTTTGACGATTGCAACAGCAGTTGCAGTGTCCGGAGTATCTGTTTCGCAGATTACAAAAGGCAGAGAATTGGAACCGGTAAAAACAGTCACATATCAGTTCGCAAATCAGACTGCAGGATCTGCGGCAGGAACAATTACAGTGACCCCTGAAAAGGCAGGAACCTATCAGTTATACTGGGGTGATGCCGAAGGAAATAAGTTGAAAGCCGGAAAAGTAGAATTTACTGAATTGGGTGACATTACAACAACGAAAGCAAATCAGACGACAACATATAAATTTATATCGCCATATACTGTGATTCCGGAAGGGGCTGAAAAAGTATTGGTAACAGATAAAGACAATGAAGTCGTTGATGATTATGAAATTCCAGAAAGCAAGCGCTTTAATGAAGGAACAAGTACGTATTCTTTTGCGTTGATGAGTGATGTTCATTTTAACAGATTTGCAGATTTCAGCGCCGATGATGCCGTACCATCTTTTGATAATGCTTTGAAATTTGTGAATGCACAAGGAATTGATACATTATTCTTAACAGGAGATTTAAGTAATCAGGGGGAAATTGATTCTTATAATAAGTTCAATAAAGCCACTGGAAAATATTCTAATTTGACTGTATATACCTGCATGGGAAATCACGATGTGTCTTGGACCAAAAATGCGAAAAAAGAAGTAAAACTTTTTGCCAAGAATATCAACAAGAAGCGTTCAACAGATAAGAATGTTTTGGACATCGGATATGAGGGAGTCGATATTGTATACAAGAAAGGTGACGATATTCATATCTTCTTTAGCCAGACAAAATCCACTTATGGAAAAGGAAAAGATTTATATGCTAAGGAACAGTTAAATTGGCTTGAAAAAACATTAAACAAATATGCAGATAAGAAAGTTTATTTGTATATGCATACTTATTTGGCGGCAGAAGGTGGTAATATCACAAAGGCTGTTGGAAACTTAGAGACGCCTTTAGGATATAGTTATAATTTAACTTATATTTATGGAAATAATGATGAGAAGCGTCTTAGAAAGCTGTTAAAGAAGTATTCTAATGTAACACAGTTCAGCGGACATTCTCATTGGGCATATGAACAGCAGATTTATAACCCATACCTGAACATTGGAAACATTTCTTCCAATGGAAGTGGAGCAAGTCTGGTACATCTTGCCAGCGTTAGTCAGCCAAGAACTGCGGTATTGGATAAGAAACAGTTTGATGAAGGAAAGAAACGTTATGAAAATAACGGTGTAAAATCCGAAGGAACGATTGCAGTTCGTTATCCAAAGAGTACAGTATATTACAGTACAGACTTTGTTAGTGGAAAATACATTGCCAATGCATGTTACTTGAATTATGATGGAAAAACATCTACACCGGAGAAGGATATTAAAACAGGTACAACCCAAATTAAGAAGGTTGGAAAAGTTAAAAAGATGAAAAAATCTTCGAAGAAGAATCCGAAATACCAGGTGACAATCAAGTTCAGCAAGGTTAAACCGGTATCGAAGTATCAGATTCAGTATTCAACAGATAAGAAATTTAAAAAATCTAAAAGAAAGAGTAAGACAACGAAGAAAACTTCTTATACCATTACAAATTTGAAACCGGGAAAGAAGTATTACATTCGTGTCCGTGCTTATAATTACCAGTTTGGCTACCAGATTTTTGGTAAGTGCAAAAAAGTTAGAACAGTTAAGACACCAAAAAAGAAATAAGATAGGATTTAGGTCATGAGAAAATCAAAAACAATGAAAAGAACATTATGTCTTTTCTTGTGTTTTGTGCTTGTTGCATCCATGGATTATTATGCAATGGGAGACAATGGAGCAAGCCAAAGAAAAAAGATTCTGGATATACAAAATCAGAATGAAAGTCTGGAAAATAAGAAAGATTCTGCGGAAAAAGAGTTGGAAGCAATCAATAAAAAGCTGGATGATTTTGGAAAAGCGTTGATGGAAACCACAGAAAAACTTCGTAAGAAAAAGAAGGAAATCCAAGCAAACCAAAAGAAACTGGCGCGTGCTAAGAAAAAAGAAGAAAAGCAGTACGAAGATATGAAACTCCGGATTCAGTATATGTATGAAAATGGAGATATGCAGATGATTGATTTGTTATTCAATTCTTCCAGTGTTTCAGACATGCTTAGTAAGGCAGAGTACATTAGTCATATTTCCGAGTATGACCGAGAGATGTTTCAGAAACTTTCAGATACAAGAAAGGAAATTGAAGCGATTGGAAGAAAACTCGATGCAGCAAAAAAGAAACTGGAGAACTTGAAGAAAAAGCAAAAAAAATCCATTGCTGCAATGAAAAATTTATCTGAGAAAAAAGAAGCAGAAATCAAATTATACAAAGGACAACTTGCTCAGAATCATGTGGATGAGAAAGCGTTAATTAATGAAATCCGCAGTATCATTCAAAAGGAACAGGCAGAACAGAAGAAGAATGGTACAGAGGATAAGATGTCTACACCACATGCCTGGCCGTTACCGGGACATACTTATTTGTCTTCCAATTGGGGGGATCGTGCCGGCCGTAAGGCACCGCATAAGGGAATTGATATTCCGGCACCAATTGGAACACCGATTGTTGCTTCCGGGGCAGGAACCGTTATTTGGGCATACAACAGCAAATCTGCCGGAATGTTTGTCGGAATCAGTCACGGAGGTGGCGTGGTAACGGAATATATGCATATGATGGCATTTGTCGTTGCACCGGGGGATAAAGTATCTGCCGGGCAGACCATTGGCTACGTGGGGCTGACGGGAAATACTACCGGACCACACTTACATTTTGGTGTAAAAGTAAATGGCATAAATGTGAATCCACATATGTATGTGGGATAGCAAATGATAATAAGACTGTTAATCAGAGATGATTAGCAGTCTTTTCTTGTAACCTTTTTATTTTTTGAAATCATAGATTTCTGGGAATGTATGATTTATACTGAAAATATATTAGCAATGATCGGAATTTTAATTACAACAGAAAGGAGTACAAGATGAAAAAAGCGTTATTAATTATCTTAACAATGGCTATGATTGTTACGGCATTTCCAATGTCGCTTCAGGCCGGTACGGGACAAAGTGATCAGGATCTTTTTTTTGAAGGATTGGCAAATCCGAAGGCGACGCAAACAACAAAAAATTATGATGGCTATAAATTTGTTGTAGGCTCCAAGTCAACCTGGGATTGTAAGCTGTACACCCTTACAGCGACAGCTTCAAAAATTTCTGGGACAAAAGTGACTTTTGATGTAACTTTCAAAAATAAGATTTCGGAAAGTTACGCAAAAACAAGTGACTACAGTGTTGATGTGGGATGGAAAACTTTTAAAGCAAATGAAAAAATCCAATATACGTTGGATTTGGAAGAAGCCCATGAAGGAATGAATTTCCTGAAACTGAAAGTCAATCGTCATGAACGGAACAAGTTTACGATTTATCCAAGCAATCAATATTATGATGCAATCCGGAAAAACAGAAAGGTTGCACCGGAAGGTGTAAACTATATTGACGAATATTGGCTTGAGGATGTCTATGCATTGTCTTATTATAAGAGACCGGACCTGTATTTAAACACAGATTATTTCCAGGTGAAATCAAAATCCATTTCGCTTGGAACATACACCTTTAAAACCATTGTGTATTACAAAGCAAAGACCGATAAGAAGTGGAAACAAAAGACCTTTAAAATGAATCAGAAAATTCAGTTTAAAGGATTAAAGGCAGGAAAAACTTATTACTTCAGAGCATTGTTTGCACTTCCATATGAGGATCCGATAGACGGAAAGAAAAAAGAAGTGGTTGATTCTCTGCAGGACACATTTTATCTAACAACGATAATCAACAAAAAGCCGAAGGTTGCCTCTGTCAAAATTTCCAAAGCCAAATTCGGTAGAAAGAAAATCGACGGTTATTGGGAAACACACGCAGATTCAAGAAGTGTCTGGCATCGTTCTGAAACTATGAACACCGCTACTTATACCGTTAAGGTTAAGCTGAAAAATGTTCCTAAGGATATCAGAGGATTGTATTTAAAATCAAATAATGCATCCTACTTCCAAAAAGGAAAGAAGAAAACCTATACGTTCAAAATGTACTATCAGGATAGAAAGAAACTGAAAGGGAAAAAGATGACATTCCAATTTGCTTATGCGTGCAATTCTTTTAATAATAAGCCGGTAGGAATCGGACCGTACAAGAAAGTAAAATATAAACTGAAGAACGGAACGTATAAATAGGATTAAAAAAAAGGGGAGCTGACTTCATTTACAGCTTCCCTTTTCTTTTGTCCGATTTATTGCGTGATTGTTTCCTTCAATTCCAGTACCTGACTACCATCCACATCAATATGATAATTGTCTTTGTAAATTAATTGAGAAATTGGCACAATTTCATATCCCTTTTTCTGCAATCCGGTGATGACTTTTGGCAATGCCTTTGCGGTATACTTTCCCCCATTGTGCATCAGGATGATGGCACCGTTCTTCAAAGCCTTGTGATTCAGAATCGTATCCACGATGCTGTCTACCCCATAATTTTTCCAGTCCAGACTATCCACGGACCACTGAATGGGGTAGTAACCACATTCCTTTAGTTGATATATTAATTGATTGTCATAGTCGCCGTAAGGAGGACGGAACAGTTGCATTTTCTCGCCGGTTAATTTTTCTACTTTTTTCGTGACTTGAATGATTTCATCGTTTGTTTCATTATAGGTTAATTCACTCATATGTTTGTGATGTTCACTGTGATTGCCAAGGTCATGTCCCGCTTGATAGATTTTCTTGACATCTTCCGGATATTTTTCCACCCAACCACCGGTCATAAAGAAAGTGGTTTTGACGTTGTATTGGTCTAAGATTTTCAAAAGTTTTCCAGTGTCTTCATTTCCCCAGGCAGCATCAAAACTAATTGCTACTTGTGGCTTGTCGGTTTTCACGCAATAAATCGGCAGTTCCTTTTTTTGCATTGAAGTGGCAATGGAATCCCAACCATCGGAAATGAGAGTTTTATCGTAATGGTATGTAAGTCCTACTACAGCAATGAGTACACAGAGCCAGAAGATGCTTCGGCGAAGCATAGAAGTTTTGGAAGTTGACATAGGAACTCCTAAGAGAGTTTTATAATAATGTATGCGGAAACAAGGAGGAGTATGAGAGATAGGATTATTATTATCCCAGACAGTATTAAAGTGTAAAGTAACAGGAAAGTAAACTAAAGAAGACTGTTAATCAGGAATGGTTAACAGTCTTCTTTAGTTATGGTGTAAAGATCTAGGCCATGAAGGGGCTAAACCTTTGCTTTTTCTACAACATTTAATTCACTTAAAAAGTTTAAAACTAATTTATTAAAAGTTTCATATTTTTCGATACTACAGACGTGACCGCATTTTTCAATGAAAGACAAGGTTGCTTCATTCAGCTTCTTGTGCGTTCTTCGGGCACAATTTACAAAGAAATAATCTTCTTCACCGGAAATCAGGAATAATGGCAGCTTGTTTTCTTTAATGACTTTAATGTAGTCTTTTAATTTAAACTGCGTCTTGTAAAATTCACTCAGCCACATCCGAAAAGCAGCGGATTTCATTTTCAAAGATTCCTTGATAAAGACATCTCTGGATTTTTTGTGATTTTTTCTTGGCATCATAATATTTGCAAACATTGGATAGAAAAATCTTTTTGGAATGATGTATTTAAATCCTTCCACAAAAGTCAGCAATGTTTTGAAACCAAGATGCAAATTCAGGACATAACCGGCCAGTACAATGGATTTCACTTTTTCTTTGTACAAGTAAGTAAATTCCAATGCCACAATAGTTCCCAAAGATAGGGAAATGATATGCACCTGGTGAATGTTTTCCTTTTCTAAAATCTGATTGATATCAGAAGCAGAACGTGCTAACAAATGTTTATGTTTGTTAATGGAAGAACCGCCGTGCCCCTCTAAGTCAACCGCAATGATATTGTAATTCTGCATATCATTAATCTGATATTTCCAAGTGTTGATACTTCCACCTAATCCGTGGATCAACAAAACCCATTCTTTGGAATGGTTGTCATAAATATTATAATTCATTCATATTTCCTTTTTAAAACGATCTATTATTGATTATCGAGTCGACAATCAGTCAGTAAGTTAAGAATACAGCAGAAGAGACGTTTTTACAAGCCCCAAAATAATATTTTAATTTGAAAAAACCGCATCAATGAAAAGTGATTTACTTCAAAAGATATTTGGTGTAGAATATACTCTGATTGAACTGAAATAAAGAGAAATGAATGGAGGACAAAAATGGGAAAAGATGTAATTATTGCTTGCGATTTTAACAGCAAGGACGAAGTGATGAATTTTTTGGATAAGTTTCAGGAAGAAAAGCCATTTGTAAAAATTGGTATGGAACTTTTTTATTCAGCCGGCCCTGATATTGTGAGAGAAATTAAGGCAAGAGGACATAAAATATTCCTAGATTTAAAACTTCATGATATACCGAATACAGTTAAGAAATCTATGGCAGTACTTTCAAACCTGGATGTTGATATGACAAATCTTCATGCAGCAGGAACCAAGGCAATGATGACTGCAGGGCTGGAAGGACTTACAAGAGAAGATGGAAGCAGACCGATTCTTATTGCGGTAACTCAGCTGACATCTACAAGCGAAGAAGCAATGCACCAGGATATCTGGATTGACAAACCAATGGATGAAACAGTAATGCATTATGCAAAGAACGCTATGGAAGCAGGACTCGACGGTGTAGTTTGCTCACCTTTGGAAGCAGGAAAGGTTCACGAACACTGCGGAGCGAAGTTCCTGACAATTACTCCGGGAGTACGTTTTGCTGACGGTGACGTGGGAGACCAGAAACGTGTAATGACTCCGGCTCAGGCAAAAGAAATCGGATCTGACTATATCGTTGTAGGACGCCCGATTACACAGGCCGATGATCCGGTAGAAGCTTACAGAAGATGCGTAAGAGAATTCATTGGATAATCCTGAATTGAAAAAAGGAGGCGTAATCAATGATAACTAAAGCGGAATTAAAACATGTGGACATTGTTCACAGTATTGTAAAAGAGACTATTACAGAAATATATATGAAATACTATCCGCAAGAGGTGGTTCGGTTTTTTCTGATTTTGCACAGCCGTTCAAGTGTTAAGAAAGATATTGAAGATGGAAAGACCTTTATTATTTCCTGTGATGGTGAGATTGTGGGAACCGGAACGGTAGACGGGAACCGAATTGGAAGAATTTTTGTTCTTCCTCAATATGAAGGACGAGGATTGGGATCCAAGCTCATTGATTTTCTGGAAATGGAAGTTCTGAAAGAATATGGCTCCGTAGTTCTTGACTCGATGTTGCCTGCAGCGGATTTTTACCGCAAGAGAAATTACGAAAAAGTTAAGCATGTAGAACATGTTGTTGCAAAGGGAAAAATATTGTCCTATGAAGTGATGTGTAAGCGTGACTTTGGAGTTACTCCGGAAGGCTTTAATGCCCCTGAAAAATTGGTAGAGCGCGAAGCACAGTTGCAGGGATTGGATTTGGAGGAAGTAAGGAAAAAGACTCCTACGCGTGTCTATATTTTGGCAGACTCCTTGTTTGATACCATGGTTGAACGAAATGTCGGAGAAATGACCTTTGATTTCGGTGGTGGCATTTATGTGATGAACCATAATGATAAAATCGGATTTGTGAAAGGAGAAATGTGTTCTCCGGGAATAGCAACTCAGGCAGAAGATTTGTATGCAGCAGGTGTAGAAGAATTAATTCATGTCGGCTTCGCAGGTGGAAATCAGATTGGTGATTATGTCATTTCCAATGGAGCATATCACGATACGGCAATTGCCGGTTTATATGGATTCTCCGGAGAACTGATGGAAAGCACTCCGGAACTGACCGAAACATTTTGCAAGGAAATGGAAGAAAAAGGACTTAATTTTACGAGGGGATATCATTGGACTACAGATGCAGGATATGTTCAGCCGGAATGGAGACAACGATATTTTCTAAAAGATAAGGAAGCTCTTTGTGTGGAAATGGAAGGCGCCGGATTATTTACCGTAGCAAAGTTCCGTTCCCGTAAAGCGACAGCGATTTATTTAATCTCAGATAGTGGTTCCGATGAAAATTGGAAACTGGGATGGGGAGAAGAAGTGCTGGAAAAAAGTATTCAGCGCATAATTGATGCGTTAATTTAATAATGTTAGGAAATGAAAAAAGTTCCAAAAGAAAAACAGTTATAGTGTCGCGACTATAACTGTTTTTTGGTATAATGAAAGCAGATTGAATTTTATTTCCATAAAGGGAATAATACAAAAATATGAGCGGCGAAACAACGGGGCTTGGAACTGAATAATAGTGATTTGAGGACGGAGAAATGTATGGAAATAACAAAAAGAGAAGAACAGATTTTTGAAAAAAGATTTGAAAAATATGACGAAGAATTACGCTGGCTTTATATGGAACTTTACGACAATGGAGACATGTACGGAGAATTATGTCATACCATGAGAAAGTTCTATGTTGACAGAGGAAAAGAGTTAAAACAGTTGGATGAAGAAAGAGAAGTAAGTTCTGACTGGTATCGGGATAATTCTTTGCAGGGGATGATGCTTTACATTGAAAACTTTACAGGAACCATTCAGGGAATGGAGGAAAAACTTTCCTATCTGGAGCAGATTGGAAGTAATCTGATTCATTTAATGCCTTTTTTTGATACGGATTCTGAAAAAGCGGATGGAGGATATGCCATAAAAGATTACAGGAAAGTTCGAAAAGATTTAGGGACAATTGAGGACCTAAGGAATCTGGCAAAAAAATGTCGGACCAAAGGAATGAATCTTTGCTGTGACTTTGTGATGAACCATACTTCAGAGAAACATGATTGGGCAATCAAAGCGAAACAGGGTGATGGTGAATATATGAGTCGGTACTTCTTCTATGACAGCTATGAAGAACCATTTCGTTTTGATCAGATGGTGCCACAGATTTATCCGGCCACAGCTCCGGGAAATTTTACCTATTTAAAAGAATTAGAGCATTATGTGATGACGACGTTCTATCGTTATGAGTGGGATTTGAATTATCAGAATCCGAGAGTTTTTAATGAGATGATGTACAATTTCCTGTTTCTTGCTAACTGCGGAATCAATGTTTTTCGATTGGATGGGATTTCCTATCTTTGGAAAGAAGTTGGAACCAATTGCCGAAATCACCCGAAGGTTCATACAATTCTTCGTATGATGAGAATGATTAGTGAAATTGTTTGTCCGGGAGTATTGTTTTTGGGAGAGGTTGTTATGGAACCGGAGCGAAGCGTCTCTTATTTCGGAACGAAAGAAAAACCGGAATGTCATATGCTCTATAACGTTACGACGATGGCAACCACCTGGCATACCGTGGCCACAAGAGATGTAGTTCTGTTAAAAACACAATTGGACGTAATGAATCAATTGCCAAAGGAATATGTATTTCTTAATTACTTGCGATGTCATGACGATATTGGCTGGGGACTGGATTATGATATGCTTCTTCGATATGGAATTGCGGAAGTAACTCATAAGGAGTACCTGAATGAATATTTTCTCGGAAATGCCGGATATAGTAATAGCAGAGGGGAATTGAATAGGGAGAATTCTTCCAGTGGGGATACAAAGTTTTGCGGAACAACAGCTTCTCTGTGTGGGATTGAAAAGGCCTTAGAAGAAAACAATCAGCCGTTAATGAAACAGGCAATCAGGCTTGATTTGATGCTTCATGCATATATGTTTATGCAATCCGGTGTGCCGGTACTGTATAGCGGTGATGAAATTGGTCAGATGAACGATTATTCCTATAAAGAAAATCTGGAACTGGCAGAAGATTCCAGGTACTTACATCGTGGAAAGTTTTTGTGGGAGAAGGTGGAGAGCTTAAATGATGAATCGTCTGTGGAATATCAATTGTTCCAAGGAATTAAAAACTTATCGGAAATTCGAAAAAAGCACATTGCCTTTTCCGGGAAAGCAGATGTTTGGACCATGGAAACATGGGAAGATGGTATTTTGGGAATTGGGCGATATTATCAGGGAGAAAAAATTATCGGATTATTCAATTTCAGCGAGCATGGAAAAACCGCATGGATTGAGGAAAATGATGGACTGTATGTGGATCTGATTACCGGGGAACAAAGAGAAGCCCAATCAGTTCCGGTGAAAGGGCATTCTTTCCGTTTGCTGGTACATGATTTTGAAAAAACAGAGGGTTACTAGACAAAAAACTCCCACAATGTAGTTTTCAATACAATTTAATCTAGACAAATATGAAAAAATAGATAAAATAGTAATATAGAATACGTTAAGGTGTTTTAGTGGAAAGGAGATCCTTTTATGGATTGGAAGATTGTTACAGATTCCAGTTGTGACTTTTACGAATTGGAAAAGAAAGATGAAAAGGTTGGCTTTGCAACAGTACCGTTTGTAATTTCTATTGATGGAGTAGATTATGTAGATGATGAAAACTTGAAGGTTAGTGAAGTGATTGATGCCATTGATAGCTGTAAAGAAACAAGTTTTACATCCTGTCCTTCTCCTGCAGAATGGATTCGGGCGATTGGTGATGCTACAAAGTGCTTTTTAGTGACGATTTCATCTAGCCTTTCTGGAAGCTATAATAGTGCAGGAGTGGCGAAGAAAATGATTTTAGAGGAGGATCCAAGTAGACAGATTGAAATCCTGGACTCGTTATCTACAGGACCGACTCTTTGCCTGATTGTTAGAAAACTTCAGGAACTGATTTCAGAAAATGACGATTTTGAAGTAGTAAAAAATGAAATACATAATTATATGAAATCAATGCACGTGGTATTTGCACTTTCTTCATACAATAATTTAGTACGAAACGGAAGAATGTCAAAGATTGCCGGTATGGTTGCCAGCAAGTTAAGGCTGACCGGTATAGGAATTGGAAGTGAAGAAGGAACGATTGAAGTGAAGAAAATTGCTCGTGGAACGAAGAAAGTAATTGAAATCATTATTGATGATATTAAGGAACGAGGGGAAAATTGTCGTTCGATTATTATTTCACATTGTCAGAATGAGGAATTAGCATCGACTTTAAAAGAAGCCATTCATAAGGTTTTTGACAGTATTGATATTAAGATTATTCCCACGAGAGGTTTGGACAGCTACTATGCGGAAAAGCATGGTATTATTGTTGGATATTAAAGTAGGCGAAACCTGGCACAAAAAAGTGTCAGGTTTTTTCTATATTGGAGAGAAAATATGGTACAATAAGAGTAGATTGATTGTACGGAAAAAGGAGGGAATTATGAAAACAGGTTTAGTTATGGAAGGTGGTGCCATGCGTGGAATGTTTACCGCCGGTGTCATCGATGTCTGGATGGAAAATAATATAAAATTTGATGGTGCGATTGGGGTTAGTGCTGGTGCGGTATTTGGTTGCAATTACAAATCAAATCAGCCGGGAAGAACGATTCGATACAACAAAAAATACTGTAAAGATCCGAATTATATGAGTTTTTGGTCTTTCTTGAAAACGGGAAATATTTTTGATGTACAGTTTGCTTATCATGACATTCCGGAAAAGTTGGATCCCTTTGATACGGAGACTTTTAAAAACAATCCGATGGAGTTTTATGCTGTATGTACTGACGTGGTAAGCGGACAAGCAATTTATCGAAAAATAAAAACCGGTGTGGGAGATGACTTGCTGTATTTGCAAGGGTCTGCTTCGATGCCTTTGGTATCAAAGATTGTTGAAGTGCATGGACGAAAATTATTAGATGGTGGTGTTAGTGACTCCATTCCGCTGAAATATTTCGAGAGTATTGGATATGACAGAAATGTAGTGATTCTGACGAGGCCAAAGGGCTATGAAAAGAAACCGATGAGTGCAATGCCGGTGGCAAGGGTTCAGCTGAAACAATATCCACACTTCTTACGTGCGATGGAAAACAGACATATTATGTACAATGAAGAAGTTCATTATGTTCGAAAAAAAGAGATTCATGATGAGATTCTTGTCATTAGACCAAAGGAAGCATTGCCGATTGGTCATATTGAAAAGAACCCGGAAAAATTGCAGGAAATTTATGAACTGGGAAGGGAACAGGGAGAAAAATACCTGGAGAAGGTACGGGAATTTTTGAAAAAAGACGGAAAATAGTTATTGGAGAGTCAAAATGAACAGAGACAATAAAAAAAAGACAACTGAACAGTTTCCAAAAAAATTGATTGCCGGAAAAGTACACCTGAAAAATGATGTCTTATCCGGCATCATTGTTGCATTAGTATCGATTCCGATTTCAATGGGATATGCTCAGATTGCCGGACTTCCTGCAATCTACGGATTGTATGGATCGCTATTGCCCATTCTGGTGTTTGCGTTTTTGACCACGTCGCCACAGTTTGTTGTGGGGGTGGATGCAATGCCGGCTGCTATGGTTGGTGGCCTGTTGGCAACATTGGGAATTCAGGCAGAATCCGAAGAAGCTTTCAAAATTATTCCGGTCATATCCTGGCTGGTAGCCTTGTGGTTTTTAGTATTTTATGTGCTACGGGCAGGACGAATTGTGAAATATATTTCCACACCGGTAATGGGTGGATTTATTTCCGGAGTCGGAACATCTATTATTCTGATGCAGATGCCAAAACTTTGGGGTGGAAGTGCAGGAACAGGGGAACTGATTCAATTGCTTCGCAATATGTGGAACCAGAGACATCTGTTTCATAGGGTTTCTTTTGCATTAGGGGTTGGAACTATTGTAATAATTCTTGTTTGTAAAAAGCTGATTCCAAAAGTACCAATGTTGGTGGTAATGATGATTGTAGGAATGTTGCTTCAGATATTTTTTCATTTGGATCAATATGGTGTGAAGTTGTTACCACAGGTAGCAGGAGGGTTGCCGAAATTAGTCGTTCCACATTTTTCCGTGCTGAAATACAATACAGTAGATTTGTTTATGCAGTCTTTGAGTATTGCGGCAGTGGTTATGACACAGACCTTACTGGCTACCGGAAATTATGCGATGAAGTATCAGGATGCGGTAGATAACAATAAAGAATTGTTGGCATATGCTGGCATGAATTCTGCCGGAGCGATTGTGGGGTGTTGCCCAATCAACGGTTCGGTATCCAGAAGCGGAATTGCTGATAATTTTGGATGTAAATCTCAGGTAATGTCTATTTCAGCATCAGCAACAATGTTGGTAATATTATTGTTTGGAACGCCATTACTGGAATATTTGCCGGTACCATTTTTGACAGGAATCGTAATGACGGCATTGATTGGAATTATTGAATTTTCACTGGCAAAACGTCTTCGAAAAACCAGTAAGAATGAATGGGTGATTTTCATGATTTCTTTCTTTGGCGTTTTACTGTTTGGAACGGTTTATGGCGTTATGATTGGTTGTATCCTTTCCTTTGGTGCAGTTGCAATTAAGGCGGTGGCTCCATCCACAGCATTGCTTGGAAGAATTCCGGGAGAAGGTAATTTTTATCCAATGAATCGAAATAGTTCTGCCAGACCAATTAAGGAAACCGTCATATATCGTTTTAACGGGAACCTGTTTTTTGCTAATATCGATAAATTCGAAAACGATATAGAAGGGGCAATGAAAGCGGATACGAAACAGGTGGTAGTTGATGCCCGCGGAATTGATAATATTGATATTACGGCAGTAGACCGTTTGCTAATATTCAGGGAAAAACTGAGGAAGCAAGGCATTCATTTTTATATTACGGAGCATGACGGTTCTTTGAATGATCAGATTCGAAAATTAGGAGGCGAACGTCTCATTGATGAAGGAGTAATGCGTAGAACCATTACGTTGGCATTGAGAGATGCAGGATTGCATAAGCCTTATGACCTGGAAGGAACGACCGAGTCTAAGAGCAGTATTGAATCGGAAGAACGTCTGGCAGAATTTGAATGGGCGTTTGGAAATGAGGCAGAGGCCAGGTTTGAGCAGATGGCACGAGAAACGGCAGAGCACCTGATTGATACCATGACCGGGGATGCACAGCATCAGGATGTTTTTGGAACCTATGCGTTGCAGACATCCTGGGGGGTGTTGGGACGATACGATGAAGATGAATTTTTTGATTATCTGGAAATTGTATTGGAACAGATGGCAAATCAAGGACGATTAACATTGGAAGATGCAACTCATCTGGAGCAATTGATTGAAGAACGAAGGGAAAAGGGAGAAGTCCGGGTGCAGGAATTAAATCCGAAAGCTATGGATATTCTGCTGAAACATCGTAGGGCAATTCGAGATCAGTTGAAAGAACAGCTACCGGAAGAATATGCCAGAGTACATAATTTGAGAAAACAAAGAAGGTTAGAAAAGGGATTGTAAAAAACTCTCCTAACAGAAATAAAGGTCTGTTAGGAGAGCTTTTTTAGCTTTTTATGTTTATTCCTCACACAATTTTGTTGCCCAAGCAATTGCATCATCAATGTGTGGTTGGAAATTTTCTTTTCCAACTTTTTCAATAAATCCGGCTTTTTCCATGGCGTGCAGTGGTTGTTCATTTACATGGGAGAATACCAAGGTGATTCCTTTCTTTTGACAACGTTCGAAGCAGAGACGCAGAGAACGCATTGCAGTAGCATCAATGGCCGGAACACCACGCATACGGATAATAATTACTTTCGTAAAATCTTTAAAATCAATAGAAGCTAACTGTTCTGCAGCACCAAAGAACATTGGACCTGAAATTTCGAAGACTCGAACCTGCTTTGGAATCGGTGTTAAATTCATTCCGTCCGGATCTTCTTCCGGATCATAATAGGTCCAGCCTTTGACCTGAGATTCGTCGCTCATTCGCTTCAGGAACAATAATACAGCCAGTACCATTCCGATTTCAATGGCAACAACCAAATCAAACACTACAGTCAGTCCGAAGGTCGCAACTAAAACAAGAATATCACTTTTCGGTGCTGCTTTACAAAGCAACACGAAAGTTCTCCACTGGCACATATTGTAAGCAACCACGAACAGAATTGCTGCAATGGTTGGCATTGGAATCAGTGCTGCGTATGGCATAAGAATTACCAATACTAAAACAAGTACAATGGAATGAACAATTCCGGCAATCGGTGTACGTCCACCATTTTTAATGTTGGCAGCAGTTCTTGCGATAGCACCTGTGGCAGGAATTCCACCGAACAGGGCAGAACCGATATTTCCGCATCCCTGTGCAATCAATTCCATGTTGGAACGATGATGGGAATTAATCATACTGTCTGCAACAACGCAGGAAAGCAGTGATTCAATAGAAGCAAGAATTGCAATAGTAAATCCGTCTGAGAAAACAGAACGTATTGCCGGAATTGAAAAATGTGGCATATGAAGTGTCGGAAGCTGATTGCTGATTTTGTATAAATCACCAATAGTATTCACATTCATATGGCTGAATTTCACAATCAAAATTCCTGCAATTACTGCAATCAGAGATCCTGGAATTTTTTCACTGATTTTTGGCCATACAATTAAAATCACCAGACTGATTACACCAATTAACAGTGCGCATGGATTAATTGTTTTAATATTGGAAGCAAAGGCTTCAATCTTTTCTGTTGTTTCAATGGTGACAGTTCCTTTCGGATAAACAAGACCAAAGAAATCCTTTAATTGACCAATTAATATCGTTACCGCAATCCCGGCAGTAAATCCGGTGGTAATGGTAAACGGAATAAATTTAATTAAGGTACCTAACCGGCAAAGACCCATAACAATCAAAATAACGCCGGCAATGATGGTGGCAAGCATCAGACCTTCCATACCGCTTCGTGCCACAATTCCCGCAACGATAGTTGCAAAAGCAGCAGTCGGTCCTGCAATCTGAACACGGCTTCCACCTAAAAAGGAAATGATAAAACCGGCAATGATGGCAGTATATAATCCTTCTTCCGGTCCAACGCCGGAAGCAAGTGCCAGGGCAATAGACAATGGCAGGGCAATCACGGCCACAATAATTCCTGAAATAATATCTGTTGTAAGTTGTTTTCCCGAGTAATTCTTTAGTGTGCTGAAAAGCATAGGTTTGATTTTGTCTTTATGCATAATAAACTCCATTCTTTTGCCTGAATAGGCGAGATTAAAATTATTAGAAAGTCCGATAGGACAAGAACTTATCGATTATAGCACAGGGATAGGAAAAATCAAGGGGAAATATTCCGGATACAATAAATTGATAGAGGCAATTGACATTCGTTATTTCTTATAATATAATCGAAAACGATAGCGACGACGAAGAGAAGTAGCCGTACTTATCGCTGACAGAGAGCAGGCGTTGGTGGAAGTCCTGTAGAATGAATTACGGTGAATAACACTTCAGAGCTGTGAACTGAAAGAGATTTTTCTTTAGTAGGGGATCCGTCATCTGCACGAGACGCAGAAGGTCTTTCATAAAGCGAAGACCGTGAGGGGCTGCAGTTGCAGTAAATCAGGTGGTACCGCGGACTTTTATTAAATTGATTATAAATAAAGAGTTCGTCCTGAAAGAGTGAATCTTTTAGGATGAACTCTTTTTGTTATACGACGAGGAAAATGCAGAAAGCTTGCTTTTATGCATTTGACGACCGTGATACAATCCCGAAACAAGTTTAGAGATTTCGGTGATTGCATTTGAAAAAATAGTAAAGGAGAAAAAACAATGGACGTTAACACAAACAACATTTATCGTGATGTGACAATGGATCAGCTTTCAGAAACAAACGTAGGTCAGACAGTGAAAATTTCTGGTTGGGTGGAAAACATTCGTGACCACGGTGGCGTTTCATTTATTGACTTAAGAGATATGTATGGCGTAATGCAGGTCGTTATGCGTGATACATCTCTGTTGGAAGGATTAAGTAAGGAAGATTGTATTTCTGTAGAGGGACCAATCGAACACAGAGATGAAGAAACTTACAATCCAAAGATTCCTACAGGAACAATTGAATTAGAGGCAAAAACTGTAAAGGTTTTAGGAAAAGTTTACAGACAGCTTCCTTTTGAAATTATGACTTCAAAAGAAACAAGAGAAGATGTGAGACTGAAATATCGTTACCTGGATCTTAGAAATGCAAAGGTTCGTGACAATATGATTTTCCGTTCCAATGTCATTTCTTATCTTCGCCAGAAGATGACAGATTTAGGATTCTTAGAAATCCAGACACCGATTCTTTGTGCGTCTTCTCCGGAAGGTGCCAGAGATTATATTGTACCTAGTAGAAAATTCAAGGGAAAATTCTACGCATTGCCACAGGCACCACAGCAGTATAAGCAGTTGCTGATGGTTTCCGGGTTTGATAAATATTTCCAGATTGCTCCATGTTTCAGAGATGAAGATGCCAGAGCAGACCGTTCACCGGGAGAATTTTATCAGTTAGACTTTGAAATGAGTTTTGCTACACAGGAAGATGTTTTCCGTGTAGGAGAAGAAGTGTTAGCAGATACATTCAACAAATTTGCACCGGAAGGATACGAAGTAACACAGGCTCCGTTTCCGGTAATTAGTTTCAAAGAAGCAATGTTAAAATATGGTACTGATAAGCCGGATCTGAGAAACCCATTGGAAATTATTGATGTTACTGATTTCTTCCAGAGATGTACATTCAAGCCATTCCATGGAAAGACTGTTCGTGCAATCGTTGTAAATCAGAAGTTATCAAAAGGTCAGCATGAAAAATTATTGAAGTTTGCCCAGAGCATTGGCATGGGTGGACTTGGTTATCTGGAAGTTCTAGAAGATGGTTCTTACAAGGGACCAATTGACAAGTTTATTCCAGATGATATGAAAGATGAAATCAGAAGTCAGGCAAACTTAAAGCCAATCGATACCATTTTCTTCATTGCGGATAACGAAAGAAATGCATCCCTTTATGCAGGACAGATTCGTACAGCATTAGGAGAAAGACTGGATCTGATTCAGAAGAACCAGTATAAGTTCTGTTATATCAATGACTTCCCAATGTATGAATATGACAATGAAACAAAGCAGATGATTTTCACACACAATCCGTTCTCAATGCCACAGGGTGGTTTGGAAGCTTTGGAAACAAAGAATCCGGAAGAAATCCTTGCATATCAGTACGATATCGTATGTAACGGTGTGGAATTATCATCAGGAGCTGTCAGAAACCACGATATGGAAATTATGGTAAAGGCTTTTGAAATTGCCGGATATACTGAGGAAGACTTAAAAGAAAAGTTTGGAGCACTTTATAATGCATTCCAGTTTGGAGCACCACCTCATGCAGGTATGGCACCGGGAGTAGACCGTATGATTATGCTTCTTCGTGATGAAGAAAACATCCGTGAAGTCATTCCATTCCCAATGAATGGTAATGCACAGGATTTGATGTGCGGCGCACCGGGAGAGGTTACGGAGCAGCAGCTTAGGGAAGTACATATTAAAGTGAGACAATAAATAAAAAAAGAGAGGTATTGAAAAATGAAGAAATCAATGAAAGTACTCGTAATTGCTACATTAGCAACAGCAGTAGCATTTGCAACACCACAGAAGGCATCTGCAGGACAGAAATTTTCTGTTGACAGAATTTCACCTTATGGAACCAGTGTAACTTTGAATTTAGCAAAATCTTCTGAACGTACAGAAGTGGAATTGTCTGATTCTAATGGAAAAGTTGTAGACACAAAAACTTATTACAAGGGTGCAAAATATGGAAATTTCTTGAGCCTTAAGAAAAATAAAGCATATACTGTTCGTTACAGATCGGTAGATGGAGTGGGTGATCCAATTTCCGGATGGTCTAAAAAGATTGGATTTGTAACTTTGAATGTTGAAGCAAAACAGGTTGGAAAATCAATGAAGGCTTCATATAAAATTCCGAAAATCAAAGGCGTGAAAAAATTTAAAGTTTTAATTTCAAAGAAAGAAAAAAGCGGATTTAAGAAAGTTACAACAGTGAAACCTGGAAAGAAAGTAATCCTTAGCAAGTGCTATGGTAAAGCTTTTGGGTATACATCTTACTACGTAAAATTTCAGCCTGTTTTCAAAAAGAAAGTGAAAGCTTCTTATGCAAATATCACAGGATTCCGTTTTACAAAAGGGTTCTTCTAAAAAAGAATATGAGGAAAATGAAAATTGGTCTTGCCATATGCAAGGCCGATTTTTTTTTTTTTTTTTTTCATAGGAAATTATAACATTTTGTAAAACAGAGGGATTCTTATCATTAATAACAAGTGAAAGAGAGGATGGAATATGAGTTTTATGAAAAAAATGATAGGGGCGATGGTAATTGTGGCATTTTTTGTATTGGCCGGAAATACTACAAAGACGAATGCAGTGATGATTCCAAGGGAAAAAAATGGAATGCGTCAGCCGGTTTGTGTGAAGTATCAATTAATTGATTTTAATACGGTGAAGTTATCTTGGGAAAAAGAAAAGAATGTGTTCTATTATCTGGTGGATTTTCAATTGCAGGGGGCGGACAGAATTTGCAAGAGATTTGCAGTGAAGAAAGATTCTCTTACAGTGAAAAAATTGAAAGCCAATCAGGACTATGTTGCTATTATTACACCGATTGCGGTGAAAAAGGGAAAAAGACTTTGTGGAGAACCTACAAAAATAGAAATTTCTACAAAAATTGAAACCCCACAAGTGTATGACCGAGGGTTCGACGGAAAGAAAATCAGTCTGGATTTTAAGACTAGCGATACAGGAAGCAAAATATTAGTATATCGTTCTGATTCAAAGGATGGCGTTTACAGAAAGGTTTCAGACAAGGTTTCATATGGTGCATTTAATATTAGTAATTGTATTCCGGGGCTTACATTAACACCCCTTGCAAGTATCCAGGATACTGCAGTGAAAGGTGGAAAAACCTACTATTACAGAGTAAGAGCTTATAGTAATATGCATGGTGTGATTCGTTACAGTGCCTTTTCTCCGGTAATTGAATGCTCTGCAAGGTACGAAACCCCACACATTTATGGAGAAAAGATTAAAGATGATGGAAAGGAAGTAATTTTTAGACTGTCTTCTGATAGCTATAACTACAATATACAGCTTACGAAAGATGCATATATTTCAGGAAGTTCTCGCTTGAACTACCAGGTTTATTATGCAAAGAGTCAGAGTGATGAATTTAAACCAATTGAGGAGGAAATAAATATTGCACCGGGAGGTACGATTTATGTAAAAATAAATACAAATCGAGTGCTTTCGGAAAATGATTACGTTAGATTTTATCTTCACAGTGAATTTTATCCGGCTTCTCGAACAAGTTATATGGGATATGACTTGCGTTATGAGGTAGGAGCCGATGAATTTATGGTTTGGCCGGACATCATGGTCGCTTAAAATAATGGGTTATTCCCTTTGGGAATAGCCCATTATTACTGGGATGCAACCGCTGGTTGACAAATTGATTAGTCAACTTGGTGGTGCGCAACCGGGAAAAATGATATGTTTTCTTCATCAGCTGAGACATTGAAGTCGGAAAAGATTTTAATGAAGAACTAACAGGTTTGGTATTTGCAAAGTTATAAGTTATAATAAGAAAGAATGGAGGAGACGAAATGAATTTAGCAGATAAGATTATTTTACTTAGAAAACAAAAAGGTTGGTCCCAGGAAGAATTGGCAGCACAGATGGATGTGTCCAGACAATCCGTATCCAAATGGGAGAGCGGAGCCAGTATTCCGGATATTGATAAAATATTATTGCTTAGCAAAATATTTGGAATTTCTACAGATTATCTATTGAAGGCAGAAAATGAGATTGCTCATAAGGAAAGTACAGATGAACCGGTAGAGAAAGAAACACCGAAGAGATTTGTTTCAAGAGATGAAGCAAGTGAATTTCTTGACGTACAGAAAAAATCAGCAAAGAAAATTGCACTTGGTGTTATGCTATGCATCTTATCGCCGGTAACGTTGTTAGTTTTATTAGGAATGCGAGAGGGAAAGTATTTGGTTCTTTCCGAGAAGATGTGCGTGATTGCAGGTCTTTGTACATTATTTGTTCTGGTAACAATTGCCGTAGCAATTTTTGTTGTTACCGGTCTTTCAATGAGTCGATTTGAATATTTGCAAAAGGAAGAAATTTTGTTGGATCCGGATTTTGAAAAGGAAGTTATTCGGAAAAGTGATGACTTTGCACCAAAGTTTGCCAGAAACATTGCAGTAGGAATTACATTATGTATCATATCTGCAATTCCGATAGTAGTTTTAGGCGTGTTAGAAAAAGAGGGTTTGCTAATCATTTCAGTAGGTGTTCTGTTAATGCTTGTTTCTGTTGCAGTAAATATTTTTGTCTGTTCCGGAATGGAAAAGGGCGGATTCGACCAATTATTGCAACGAGAAGGATATTCTGTAGAACGTAAGGAAACAAGCCAGGAAATGGAGACTTTTGCAGGCGTTTACTGGCTGGTGATTACAGCATTGTATTTGGCAATCAGCTTTATTTGGAACAGTTGGAGAATCAGCTGGCTGATTTGGCCAATTGCAGGAATGATGTATGGAGCAATCACAATTATTGTGGAACATCGGCATAAGAAGAATAGGGAAGTTTAGGAAATGCCTTATCGATGGTGTCTAATTAGTAGCGGTTTTTGCACGTTGTGAATTCCGCTACTATTTTTATGAGGGATCATTAGTAGCGGTTTTGCCATATCCTGAAATCTGCTACTAGTTCTGAGACGAATTATTAGTAGCGATTATGCCATATCCTGAATGCTGCTACTAGTTCTAGGATGAATCATTAGTAGCAGATTAGTCATATCTTAAATTCCACTACTATTTCAGGACCAAATCATTAGTAGCTATTTTGCCATATCTCAAATTCCGCTACTATTTTTACAAAATCATGTGGTATAATAATTGAACAAAAAAATGAGGAGGTATAGATGAGCAAAAAAACATATATAGCAATTGATTTAAAATCATTTTATGCCTCCGTGGAATGCGTGGAGAGGGGATTGAATCCTCTAACTACCAATCTGGTAGTGGCAGATGCTTCCAGAACTGCAAAAACAATCTGCCTGGCAGTTACTCCGTCCTTGAAGAGGTATGGGCTTTCCGGCCGTAGCAGATTGTTCGAGGTGGAACAAAAGGTCAAGGAAATTAAGCAGGCTACCGGACAAACAATAGAATATATTACGGCGGTTCCGCGAATGGGCTTGTATATTAAATATTCTGCGTTGATTTATAGCATCTACTTAAAATATGTCAGCCCGGAAGATATTCATGTTTATAGTATTGATGAAGTTTTTATGGACGTTACACATTACCTGGCCTTATATCAGATGAGTGCCAAGGAACTGGCGAAAAAGATTGTGTTGGATGTCTATCAAAACACAGGAATTACAGCAACGGTAGGACTGGGAACGAATTTGTATCTGTGTAAGATTGCTATGGATATTGGCGCAAAGCATATTCTACCGGATGAGGATGGGGTTCGTATTGCGGAAATGGATGAAATTTCTTATCGGGAAAAATTATGGGAACACAAGCCGCTGACGGATTTTTGGAGAATCGGAGCCGGCATTACAAGAAAACTGGCACAACATGGAATATATACTATGGGAGATATTGCCAGGATGTCTCTACAAAATGAAGACTGGCTTTATAAACTTTTTGGCATTGATGCGGAAATTTTAATTGACCATGCATGGGGATATGAGCCTTGTACGATTTCTCATATTAAACAATATAAACCGAAAAGTAACAGCTTGGGTTCCGGCCAGGTGCTGCAGGAACCTTACAAGAATGAAAAAGCAAGAATTGTTGTACGTGAAATGACAGAACAGTTGGTACTTGATTTGGTGGATCAGGATTTGGTGACGGAATCATTGACTCTGCATATCGGTTATGATCGCATTAACGTGGACGAGGGGAATTACGACCGGGAAATCAAGGCAGATTACTATGGGAGAAAGGTACCAAAACCGGCTCACGGGACGGCAAATTTGGGGGCACCATCTTCCTCCACGGCGGAAATTGTGGGAGCGGTGCTGGCATTGTTTGATCGAATTACCGATCCGTCATTATTCATTCGGAGAATTAATATTTCGGCTAATCATGTAACACCAAGAGGATTTGAACAATTAAATATTTTTTCAAATCCAGAGCAGTTGGAAAAAGAGCGAAAGATGCAAAAGGCAATGCTGGATATTCATAAGCGTTTTGGAAAAAATGCAATCTTGAAAGGAACAGATTTGCAAAAAGGAGCAACCACAATAGAACGAAATCATCAGATTGGAGGGCATAAGGCATAATGGAGCAGAACCGGGATATCATCCATAAAAAATGGACAGGAACCGTAAGCCACAGACCGATGTCAATGGAAGAACGGGCAAAGATTTTTTTGCCTTTTGCAGCATTGAAAGGTCATGAGGAAGCGATCGCGGAAAAACAGCGCATTACGGTGGAAAGAATCGATTTGTCGGAAGAAATGCGTGAAGTTCTAGATCAGCGATTTCAAGAAATCAGGCAACTAGTGGAACAGAAGGAGCATCCCATTGTTACGGTGATTTATTTTGAAAAGGATAAGTATCGGCAGGGAGAAGGAGTCTATTTGAAACTAACTGGGATGGTGAGCAGACTGGATATTGAATCCAGATTCATTCAGGTAATTCAGACAAAAATTAACTTTGAAAACATTCGTAGTATAGAACTGGAAGTATAGGAAAGGAAAGAAAATGGTTCAGGCAGTTATTTTTGATTTAGATGGAACATTATTAAATACAATTGACGATTTGGCAAACTCCGTGCGATTTGTGCAGAGAACTTTTGGATGGGAAGAAGATTCCACAGAACTGGTAAAGCAGCATGTGGGAAACGGAATTCGAAATCTGATTATTCGTTCTGTTCCTCATGGAGAAGAAAATCCATTGTTTGAGGAAGCGCTCAGCACCTTTAAAAAATATTACCAGGAGCATTGCGAAGATTTGACAGATTTGTATCCGGGAATTCTTGAACTGCTGAAGGCGTTAAAGGAAAAGAAAGTGAAGATGGCCATTGTGTCAAACAAAGCGCATCCGGCAGTGTTAAAGCTCTATGATACCTATTTTAAAGAGTATATGGATGTGGCATTGGGAGAAAATGAAGAAGCAGGCATTCGGAAAAAGCCGGCACCGGATATGGTGGAATTGGCAATGGAACGCCTGGGGGTGTCAGAAGCACAATCCATTTATGTAGGCGATTCCGATGTGGATAAGGCCACTGCAGACAATTCCGGATTAGATTGCGTTCTGTGTGAATGGGGATTTCGGGAGCGAGAACTGTTAGAGAGCCTGGAACCGAAAGCGATGATCAAAGAGCCGATGGAACTACTTGAACAGCTTTAATGGGGGATTAGTAGTAGAGGTGCGAGATGTTCAACACATACTATTAGGTTCTGGGGGCGTATTAGTAGTAACTTAGCTAAATGTTCAATTTTGCTACTATGTCTTTGGGGGCATATTAGTAGTGACTTAGATAAATGTTCAATTTTGCTACTATGTCTTTGGGGGCATATTAGTAGTGACTTGGCTAAATATCCAATTTTGCTACTAAGTTCCAAAGCAATTATT
>JAILRZ010000055.1 GCA_024697845.1 Eubacterium sp.
TATTAGAGACAACGTGTAGGATTGCACGATCATTTACGCCTTGTTTTGCAAGGCGTAAAATTTTTATAAAGAGAGGTTATCCATATGAATATAAGAGAAGAAGCACATCAGATGAAATTGGTTTCTCCAAAGCTTGCAGCTACAAGCAATGAGGAAAGAAATAAAGCATTAGAGATGGTGGCAAAGGCGTTGGAGGCACACCGTGATGAAATTTTTGAAGCGAATCAGATTGATTTAAAGAATGCAAAGGAAAATGGAATTTCCGATGCAGTATATAAGCGTTTGAAGTTCGATGAAGGAAAATTAAAATCCGTGATTGAAGGACTTCATCAGTTGATGGGATTAGAAGATCCTGTCGGAAAAGTTATCTTTGAAAGAGAATTGGATGAAGGATTGGTATTAAAGAGAATTTCCTGCCCAATCGGTGTGATTGGTGTGATTTTTGAAGCACGTCCGGACGCTTTGGTTCAGATTTCTTCCCTTTGTATTAAGAGCGGAAATTGTGCAATTTTGAAAGGTGGAAAAGAAACGGTTACAACAAACAAAGTATTGTTCCGGATTATTAATGAAAGTGTAATTGAAGCAGGACTTCCTAAGGGATGTCTCCTTCAGGCAGAATTACATAATGAAATTGATGAATTATTACAATGCGAGAAGGATGTGGATTTGTTAATTCCTCGTGGTTCCAATGCTTTTGTTCAGTATATTATGAACAATACAAAGATTCCGGTAATGGGACATGCTGATGGAATCTGCCATGTCTATGTTGATGCAGATGCAGATTTTGAAAAGGCGGTACCAATTGTTGTAGATGCAAAGATTCAGTATACCGCAGCATGTAATGCAGTTGAAACTTTGTTGGTAAACAGAAAAATTGCCGGTGAATTTTTACCAAAGGTTGCAAAAGCTTTGGAAGAAGCCGGAGTGAAACTTCGTGGAACAAAAGAAGTGACCGGATTCATTTCTGCAGAAGAAATGGGTGAAGAAGAATTCAACACAGAATATCTGGAATTAGTTCTTTCCGTAAAATTGGTAGATGATGTAGCGGAAGCCGTAGACCATATCAATCGATTTGGTTCTCATCACACCGATGCCATTGTGACGGAAAATCAGGAAACCGCGGAATACTTCATGCAGATGGTAGATTCTGCTGGGGTATATCAGAATTGTTCTACCCGATTTGCAGATGGATTCCGTTATGGATTCGGTGCAGAGGTAGGAATCAGCACCAGTAAAATTCATGCCAGAGGACCAGTAGGTTTGGAAGGTCTAATGACTTATAAGTATAAATTATATGGAAGCGGTCAGATTGTGGATGACTATGCAACCGGAAGGAAAAGTTTTCATTTTAAAGACAGATAATAAGGAGATGTGACTTATGGAACAGAAAAGACCGTTAAATAGAAAGCGATTCGATTCAGGCCAAAGTGCCAAAGTTACCCGTAGAGGAGAAGGCTTGGGAACCGGTCCGGTAGGAAAGAGAAGTAATTCTTCCACTGGTGGCTTTTCCGGAAAGGGTACCGGTACAAAAGCTGGTTTGGCAGGTGGTGGCGGAATCAGTATTATTGCTATTATCTTTATATTGATGCAGTTGTTCGGAAATTCCGGCGGGGGTGATTCCATGCTGGGTGGTCTTGGAAATATGAGTTCCATGGCAGGAAATTATAGCGGAAGTAATTCCAGTATGAATGCAGTAAACACATCTGTTGCAAGTGGCAGCAGAGAAAAGCGTACTGTTATTAAGGGAAATGGTCAGGACGAGCACACCATTATGGTTTATTTGTGCGGTACAGATTTGGAATCCGGAAGTGGGATGGCCAGCAATGACTTGGCAGAAATGGCTGCGGCGAATCTTTCCAATCAGATAAATGTCATTGTTTATACCGGTGGATGCAAACGCTGGAAAAATGGAATTAGCAGTAAAACCAATCAAATTTATCAGGTTCAAAAGGGTAAATTAAAATGTTTGGTAGAAAATGACGGAAACAAGTCTATGGTGGAACCGTCAACACTGACATCTTTTATTCAATGGTGTAACCAGAAATATCCGGCAAACAGAAAGAGCCTGATTCTTTGGGATCACGGTGGAGGGTCCGTTGCAGGATTCGGTTACGATGAAAAAATGGGACATGGCAAATCAATGTCTTTAGCAAAGATTCATACTGCATTGAAAAATGCTGGAACAACCTTCGACTTTATTGGATTTGATGCATGCCTGATGGCAACGGCAGAAAATGCATTGATGCTTGATAAGTATGCAGATTATCTGATTGCCTCAGAGGAAACCGAACCGGGAATCGGTTGGTACTATACAAACTGGTTGAGCCAACTGTCACAAAATCCGTCTATGGAAACAACAGAAATCGGAAAAAGGATTATTGATGATTATACCAGTCAGTGTCAGAGAAGATGTCCGGGACAGAAGACGACATTGTCATTGATTGACCTGGCAGAATTTGCAAATACAGTACCGGGAGCCTTAAAGGATTTTTCCAACTCCATTAGTCAGAAAATATCTGACAAAAAATACAAAGAGGTTTCTGATGCCAGAAATATTACAAGGGAATTTTCCCCAAGATCTAAAATTGATCAGGTGGATTTGGCGGATATGGCAAAGAACATGGGGAATGCCGAAGGAAGAGCTTTAGATCAGGTCGTAAGAAGTGCTGTGAAGTACAACCGTACTTCTTCCAATATGACCAACTCTTATGGCGTATCCATTTATTTCCCATATAAAAAGACATCTTATGTCGATAGTGCTTGTCAGAATTATGAAGCCATTGGAATGGGAAGTGAATATAGTAATTGTATTAAACGTTTTGCAGCTTTGGAAACTACAGGACAGGTATCCGCTGGCGGAAGCAATTCACCGGTAGGAACCTTGTTAGGTGGTGGAGACAGTAGTGCATCCTTCGATGTAGGAACTTTGCTGACTATGTTAGCCGGTTTTTCCGGAGGAGACCGAACCATTTCTGTTGACGGACTAAATTCCGGAAATATCAATTATTTGAAAAACAGTGGGCTAAGCAATGAAGAAATGGCAAACTTTGTTTCTCAGAACCATTTGCAGAATTCGGATTTTAGATTCCAAAATAAAGATGGAAAGCAGATCCTTCATTTAAGTGAAAAGCAGTGGGGAATGATTCATTCCGTAGACCAAAACATATTCATCTATGATGGAAAGGGTTATTTGGATATGGGATTGGATAACGTCTTTGATTTTACGAAAGACGGAGACATGATTGCAAGCACAGAAGCAACCTGGCTTGGCATTAACGGACAGCCGGTAGCTTACTATCGAACAGATACAACTCAGCGTGGCGAGGAATATACCATTACCGGTTATGTTCCTGCTAAGCTTAACGGTGTTCGAGTCAATCTAATTCTTGTATTTGATAACGAACACGAGCAGGGATTCATTGCAGGTGCTGAAAAAGTTTATGCCAACAATGAAACACAGCTGGTAGCAAAGAATATGATAGAACTGAAGAAAGGTGACCAGTTAGATTTCATCTGTGATTACTATAATGAAGACGGAACATACCAGGACAGCTACTTGATTGGTGAACCGATGACAGTGTCTGACCATATGGAAATTGCCAATGTAAAAATTGAAAATGAAAAGTTGGAGATTTCTTATAAGTTTACGGATATCTATAACAATGAATATTGGGCAAAGGTGAAATAGTTTTTAATAGACATCGGAGGTAGTTTATGGGTTCTTGGATTTCAGCAAACATAGGGAACATTGTGGTACTTACCATCCTGGTGGTTGTAGTAGTACTAATACTATCCAAAATGATTCGGGATAAAAAGAATGGGAAGTCCTCCTGTAGCTGTGGATGCTCAGGATGTCCGATGAAGGATAAATGCCATAAATAGTTCTTCAAAGAAGGAAGGATTTAGATAGGATTGAGAATAGATGCACTCACCAAATAGCAAAAAAGCTAAATTGGTGGGTGCTTTTTTATGTCATTGCACCCTGTAGGTTAAAAAGTGTTTCCAGGGTGCAGAAAAGAGGGAGCCATAAGGGGGATGCTGCACCCTGTGGCTTGAAAAACGATTCTAGGGTGCAGAAAAGGAAACACCAAGAGTTGTATGCTGCACCCTACAGTACAAAAAGTGATTCTAGGGTGCAGAGAAGAGAGCACCAAGAGTTGTATGCTGCACCCTACAGTACAAAAAGCGATTCTAGGGTGCAGAAAAGGTAGCGCCAAGAGTTGGATGCTGCACCCTACAGGGCAAAAAGCGATTCTAGGGTGCAGAAAAGGCAGCACCAAGAGTTGTATGCTGCACCCTACAGTACAAAAAGCGATTCTAGGGTGCAGAAAAGGTATCGCCAAGAGTTGTATACTGCACCCTACAGGCGAAAAAGTGCTTCTAGGGTGCAGAAAAGGTAGCGCCAAGAGTTGTATGCTGCACCCTACAGATGAAAAAATGAGTTCAGGGTGAAATTTGTGGTTTGTGGAAAGAGTTTTGAATTATCAGGTTTCATTCAAAGTCGAAAAATGGTATAATGTGTAACTAGATGAGGGTTCGGGTACAGAGAAAAGATGGACGAATTAGCAAGACGGTTAAAAACAGGAAATATAAAGGTGATTTTTCAGGAGCAGACCAATGATGGAATGGTACAGTTTTTCCGCTATGTATTTGTAGGTGGATTTGCCTTTGTGGCAGACTGGTGTACCATGATGTTAGGGGTAGTGGCCGGGATGAATAAATATTGGGCAGTGGCGACGGCTTTCGTTGCGGGGTTAATTGTCAATTTTATTCTTTCTAAGTGGCTGGTGTTTCAGGAAAAATCAGAAAAAACTAATGCGACCGGTGAATTTGTTATGTATGGTGTCGTAGGTCTGTTGGGACTTTTGTTTACTGAAATCTTAATGTACATTCAGTTAGAGTGGATGGAAATTCATATCATGATTGCCAAAGTGATTGCGGCAGCCATTGTATTATTATGGAATTTTATTGCAAGAAAAGTACTATTATATCAATAGGGGCACTTTCAGAGCAAAAAAATATAAAAACTTAAAAGAAGAAAGGAGTTTTAATTATGGGTTTAATTAAAGCAGGATTAGGTGCGTTAGGGGGCACATTGGCAGATCAGTGGAAAGAATTTTTCTACTGCGAAGCAATTGACAAAGATGTTCTTGTAGTGAAAGGTGAGAAGAGAATTGGAAATCGTTCTTCCAATAAAAGAGGAAGCGACAATGTAATTTCCAACGGATCTGGAATTGTTGTGGCAGACGGACAGTGTATGATTATTGTTGAACAGGGAAAAATCGTTGAAGTCTGTGCTGAACCGGGTGAATTTACTTATAATACAGAATTAGAACCAAGTATTTTTACAGGACCTTTAAAGAAATCAATTGTGGAAACTTTCAAACAGGTTGGAAAGCGTTTCACCTATGGTGGAGAACCTCCAAAAGATCAGAGAGTTTATTTCTTCAATACTAAAGAATTAATCGACAATAAATTTGGAACACCGAATCCGATTCCTTTCAGAATCGTAGATCATAACATCGGACTGGATTTAGACAGTGCCGTACGTTGTTCCGGTGTATATTCTTATAAGATTACCGATCCATTGTTATTCTATACGAATGTGTGCGGTAATGTTGCGGATGAATATCGCAGAGATGAAATTGATTCCCAGTTAAAGACTGAATTTATCAGTGCTTTGCAGCCGGCATTTGCAAAATTATCAGGATTGCAGATGCGTCCAAACGAAATTCCGGGACATGCGGAAGAATTGGCAGAAGCAATGAATGAAGCATTAAGCCAGAAATGGGGAGAACTCAGAGGTCTTGATGTAATTTCCATTGCAATGAATCCAATCACAATTCCGGAAGAAGATGCAGCAGCAATTAAGCTTGCTCAGAGAAATGCAATGCTTCGTGATCCGAATATGGCAGGAGCAACTTTAGTAGGTGCACAGGCAGATGCAATGAAAGCAGCAGCAGAAAACTCCGGTGGAGCAATGACCGGATTTATGGGGATGGGAATGGCTCAGAATGCAGGTGGAAATAATGCCCAGGCATTGTTTGCAATGGGACAGCAGCAACAGGCACAGCAGGCAGCAGCACAGCCACAACAGCCACAGCAGGCAGCACCGGCATCTGATGCATGGACTTGTGTATGTGGGGCACTTGCTACCGGAAAATTCTGTTCTCAGTGTGGAGCACCAAAGCCGGCACCGGCACAGTGGACCTGTTCTTGTGGAGCAGTGAATACCGGAAACTTCTGTTCACAGTGTGGAAAACCAAGAGCATAAGAATCTTTTGGGCGTGTAGGTTTACACGCCCTTACTCTGCTTTCCTGAGAGGAGAGAAGAAAATAAATAGGGTTAAAGGAAGGTGAAGGAATGTCATCTTTATTGGAATATAAATGCCCGTCTTGTGGTGGGGCAATTGAATTTAATAGTACTGTTCAGAAAATGAAGTGTCCTTTCTGTGATACGGAATTTGATGTGGAAACTTTGCAGGAATATGATGCAGAGCTGCAGAATGAAACATCAGATGATATTTCATGGGATACTTCCGCAGGTGGAAACTGGACAGAGGATGAAATGACAGGGATGCGACTGTATGTTTGTAAGTCCTGTGGTGGAGAAATTGTGGGAGATGAAACTACAGCGGCAACGACCTGTCCGTATTGTGATAATCCCGTTGTAATGATGGAACAGTTTACCGGCGTGTTAAAACCGAACTATGTAATCCCATTTAAGATTGATAAGAATATGGCAAAACAGAAACTGAGGGAGTTTTACAAAGGAAAGCGTTTACTGCCATCATCATTTAGGAGTGAAAATCATATTGATGAAGTGAAAGGAATCTATGTTCCGTATTGGTTGTTTGATGCAGATACCCAAGGATCCGTTCGTTACAAAGGAACAAAAGTAACGGGGCATTGGTCGGATTCAAATTATAACTATACACAGATTAGCGTATTTTCTGTTATCCGAGAAGGAACTTTGCAATTCGAAAATGTACCGGCAGATGGCTCTTCAAAAATGGCAGATGATATGATGGAATCGGTTGAACCATATTACTTTAGTGAAGCAGTTGATTTTCAGACGGCATATCTGGCAGGATATCTGGCAGATAAATATGATGTCACTTCTGAGGAAAGTATTGAACGGGTGAATCAACGAATGAAACAAAGCACGGAAGAAGCATTCAAAAGTACGTGTACAGGTTATGGAACATTGGAAACACAGCACAGTAGCATTCATGTTGAAAACGGAAAGGCAAAATATGCATTGTATCCGGTATGGCTTTTAAATACCAGATGGAAAGGTGAAAAATTCACCTTTGCCGTGAATGGACAGACTGGAAAAATCGTAGGAGATATGCCGGTAGACTGGACAAAATTCTGGTGCTGGTTCGCTGGAATTACTGCAGTTGCCACATCAATTGCCTATGGATTGATGTACATATTCCTACGTTAGAAAACGATAGCAGAAAGGATGAGAATTATGAATCAGAAATTAGTTAGATTTTGTTCCAGGCTACTTCTTGTTATCGTTTGTACCTTGTTTATAACAGGAATAGCCAATCAGAATGTTTATGGAGAAAACCGGCAGAAGCTGGTGGATGATGCCAATCTTCTCAGTAGTTCCGACAAGGAACACGTGGAAGCATTGCTGATGAAAATAAGTGAGAAAAATCAGCATGATATTGTAATTGTAACAAAAGAATCTTTGCGTGATGAAGCAGGATATACAACAGAACCATTGGAATATGCGAAAGATTATTATTACAGTAACGGATACGGTTATGGTCAGGACCAGGATGGAATTATTTTGGTAATTGGAATGGAAAACCGGGATTATGCGGTATATCCTTGTGGACCGAATTTTGTTGTATATACGGATGCCGGACTTGATTATATTGAAAATCAGGTCATTCCAAGTATGACGGACGGAGATTATGCAAAGGCTTTTACGGACTTTGCCAATTTATGTGACCAATATGTGGAAAAGGCAAAAGCAGGAGAACCTTATGACACAGGGGATTTACCGAAGAAAGATCTGACAATAATCCATTTATTAGTTGCAATTGCAATCGGAGCCGGAGTGGCAGCTTTTGGTTGTTTCTATATGAAATCACAGCTCAATACTATTCACCCGAAAAACAATGCCAGTGACTATGTGGTAAAAGACAGTTTGATGCTTTCTAATTCTTCAGACAGATTTTTATACTTTATCACAAAGAAAACACCAAGACCGAAAAGTAGTAGTTCCGGAGGTCATAGTTCATCCGGAGGCCATAGCGGTCATTTCTAAAATGAAATCACAATTACGACATAAAATACACACGAATTTTTCGTGTGTATTTTTATATAGGAAATGCCTTGTTTGTGGTATAATGAATGGACAGAATTAAACAAAAAGAGGAACGAGAAATGGAAGGAAATACAATTTATGGAGAACACTTACCGAGATTGGAAGAGATTCGGAATGAAATAGAAGGATTAATTGAACAGTTACGTATGGAAATTAAGGAAAAGCAGGGGATGGATCCGGTAGAGCATTGTCTTTCACGAATAAAAAGTGAAGAAAGTATGCGAGAGAAGTGCCGGAGAAGAGGCTTTGAAGAAACAACCTATAATGCGTTGTATGAGATTAAAGATGCAATAGGATTTCGAATTGTTTGTGCCTTTGTCAATGATGTCTATCGGATTCGGGATTACCTGAAAAATATTGAGTTTTTGACAGTTGTAGAAGAAAAGGATTATATAAAAAAGGCAAAGCCAAACGGTTATCGAAGTTTTCACATGATTTTACAGACAAAAGACGGTTACTATGTGGAAGTACAATTACGAACCATTTCTATGGATACTTGGGCTGCATTGGAACATCATTTAAAGTACAAGAAAACAGTGAATGCCAATGAAAAACTGATTGTCAGTGAATTAAAGCGATGTGCAGATGAATTGGCATCTACCGATGTTTCCATGCAGATTATTAAAGATATGATTTTTCAGGAATAAAAATTGGAGGCTGTTATGAGATTACTATTAGCAGAAGATACAGCGGATTTAAATCGTACTGTTACAATGGTTTTGGAACACGAAGGATATGAAGTGGATTCCGCATTGGATGGGGAACAGGCATTGGAATTAGCAATGGCCAATACTTATGATGGGGTGATATTGGATATTATGATGCCGAAAAAAAGCGGTATGGAAGTATTGAGAGAAATGAGGAAACATCAGATTCTGACACCGGTGTTATTGTTGACGGCAAAAACGGAAATTGATGACCGGGTGGCAGGATTGGATGCGGGGGCAGATGATTATCTGGCAAAACCTTTTGCCATGAAAGAATTACTTGCCAGAATCCGTTCCATGATTCGACGTCAGGATAGTTATACGGAAAAAGAGATGCGTTATATGGACATTTCATTAAATGCAGAGGATTTTGCATTGACCTCAGGAAATTCGATTCGACTGTCTATTAAAGAATTTGAACTGATGAAAAATCTTTTGGCCAATGTTTAGAGAGAGTTGTCTACGGATTTTTTAATCGAACATGTATGGTCAGGAGAAGAAGAGGCAGATGAAAATACGGTGTGGTTGTATATTTCCTACCTGAAAGGGAAGCTTCGGGCAGTTGGATCTGTTGTGGAAATTCAAGGAGAAAAGGGTGGAACATTTCAATTAGTTACCGGAACATCCGGTGGTGTTTTATAGGAGGAGATTATGAACACTGCAGCTATTAAGCAATTAAGAAAAAAATTTGTGTTAATTGCCATGCTCTCATTGTTTTTGGCAATGCTGTTTATTGGTTTGATGATCAATGTGGCCAATTATAATACCACCAAGATTATGTTAAAGCAGGTGATGACTCATATCATTGAAAATGATGGAGAATTAAACGAAGAAGAAGTTCATTATGAGCACTCCTTTAAGCGGGGAACAGGAATTCTGGATGCTTTCACACCTCACTATGGTCGATATCAGTTTTATTCCTGCATTTTTGATAAAGAAAAAAATCTAATTAAAGGAATTAATGAAATAGAATATAAGGAGATTGATGATTCCACGTACCAACAATATGCCGTTAATGCATTGGAAGAAGAAAAATCTTTTGTACGTTACGGGACACATTACCTGATGAAGGGGAAAACTTCCGATGGCAATGATATTGTAGTGATTCTGGATGCAACCAATGAAATCACCATCATCGCAAGACTATTCTACTGGACCGTGGTAATCTGCTTTATCGGATTACTGATTACGTTTATTCTCGTTTGGATATTTTCGAAGAAACTGATTCAGCCTGAAATTGAAAATGCTAAAAGACAAAAGCAGTTTATTACCAATGCAAGTCATGAACTCAAAACACCCCTGGCAGTAATTCGTGCCAATGTGGAAATGGAAGAAATCATGAATGGGGAGACAGAGTTATCAAAATCTACCATCAAGCAGATTGACCATATGAATGGTCTGATCCAAAATCTGGTAATGATTGCCAAAGCTGATGAGAAGGAAGATAAGCGTGTAATGACCAAAGAGAACGTATCTATTCTTGTAATGGAATCGGTAGAACCGTTTAAAACCGTTGCCAAGCAGGAACATCTGAGTATGTTTGTCGAGGTGGAGGAAGATGTTGTGGCGTTGGTGGATGGAAGTAAAATTCGTCAGTTAACAACGATTTTAGTTGACAACGCAATCAAATATTGTGATGATGAAGGGGTCGTTCGAGTAAAGCTCACTTCCATCAAAAAAGGAAAAGGAATGATTTTAAGAATATCCAATACTTATGCGGAGGGAGAATCCGTGGATTATCGGAGATTTTTTGACCGGTTTTACAGGCAGGACAAAGCACATAATATTGATCGTGGAGGCTATGGAATCGGACTGTCCATTGCCGAGAGCATATGTAAGCAGCATTTAGGCAGTATTAAGGTGGAATGGAGCAGTGGAGAAATTTCTTTTATCTGTAAAATATTATAGGAAAAATATGTTGGAGGTATCATTGTGAATATAATTTTAGCTTCAAAATCTCCTAGACGTAAAGAACTATTGGAACGTTTGGGGCTGGATTTTGAAATTGTTGTTTCGGATGTGGATGAGAATATTGAAGAAAACCAGCCGGAAAACTATGCAGAAGAACTGGCTTTTCGAAAGGCAATGGCTGTGATGGATCAGATGATTGAACAGGATCGGGAAAAAGATTATCTGGTAATTGGCGCTGATACCATCGTAGTGTCTCAGGAGCAGATTCTTGGAAAACCAAAGACAAAGGAAGAAGCGGTGGCAATGATTACAATGCTTCAGGGAAACAGTCATTTTGTGTTTACCGGAGTGTCGGTAGGTGTTTATAAGAAACAGACGAAACGAATCATGCAGACATCTTTTGTGGAAGGAACACAGGTGACAATTTTCCCAATGAGTCCTGAGGAAATTCAAGCCTATGTGGATACCGGAGATTGTATGGATAAGGCTGGAGCCTATGGAATTCAGGGTGTTTTTGGAAAATACGTGGAAATGATTCACGGAGATTATAATAATGTGGTAGGACTTCCAATCGGAAGACTGAACCAGGTACTGAAGGGATTGGCAAAATTATGAAAAAACAGGAAAAAACAAATGTAATGAGAGTATTAGACAGTAAGAAAATATCTTACAAGGAATACTATTACGGGGATACTGAAGCCATTAGTGGAGTGGAAGTTACAGAAGCTTTGGGACAAAACCCGGAAAAAGTCTATAAGACGCTGGTAACTACAGGAAAGAGCAAAACACATTATGTGTTTATGATTCCGGTAGCAGAAGAACTGGATTTGAAAAAAGCAGCAAAAGCGGTAGGAGAGAAGTCTATTGAGATGCTGAAGTCCAAAGAACTGCTGGGACTTACCGGATATATTCATGGGGGATGTTCTCCCATTGGAATGAAAAAGTTGTTCAAGACAACGATTCAGGAGGGCGCAGATCAATTTGAAACAATTATGTTTAGCGGAGGCAAAATCGGGTTTCAGGTAGAACTGCCTTTTGAAGATTTAAGGAAAGTAATTCCGGTGGAAACAGCGGATTTATGCAAATAAAAAAAACATAAGGAGAAAAGAAATGTATTGTAACAATTGTGGAAATGAAATATCAGAAGGAGCAAAGTTTTGTAGAAACTGTGGGGCACCGGTAGAACAACCGCAGGATCAATATTATGGTGAGAGTCAGAATGCAGGATATACCGATTCCTATGAGGAAAAAAAGCCGGCCAAGAATCAGGGACTGGTAATTGGACTAATATTGATGTTTGTGGCTTGTATTGGAGCAGGTTTGTATTTTAGTGGAACATTTGAAAAGAAAAATGATCAAAATAATTCCGGAGTGATTGCTGAATTTACAACAGAAGAAGAAACAACTGAAATCGCGGAAACAACGGAAGAAGAAACGGAAGTTGTTGAAACTACAACAGAAAAGAAGGAAACTCAGGAAGACAAAGATATTAAAAAAGGTCGTGAGAAAGAAGGAAAAGGAACGATTAAAGGAAATACTTATACCAATCTGCTTTTTGGATTTAAGTTTACTGCGCCTTCAGGATTTCAGATTCAGGAGAGAAGTGGAAATATCGATATGATGGCAATTTCTTCAGAGGGAAGCAATGTAAATGTTATTGTAACCCCAAAAGGAAATAGTTTTTCAATTTCAACATTGATAGAGCAGGCCAAAGGACAATTGGAAAGTCAATTGAAAAACCAGGGATTCGATGTTAAAGTTGGAGAAACCGGTTCAGACAAGCTGGCTGGTGAAAAATATGTTACGTTGGATTATGATATGGAAATGAGCGGCGTAAAAATGAAAGTAAAACAATATTACAGAGAATATTGTGGATATGTTATTATCATTACTTTTACAGACACTAATGGTAACATAAAAGAAATGAAGAACGGATTTAAGGGATTATATTAAGAATGAAAAAGATAGCAACAATCCGTACAGATTTTCCAACGAAGTTCGGAATTCCCAGACAAGGAAATCTGATTGAGGAATTAAAAGGAACGATTCTATTTGAAGAAGAATATCAAAACCGGGAAGCTTTTCGGGGACTGGAGGATTTTTCCCACATCTGGATTTTGTGGGAATTTTCAGAGAACAAAAGAGAAGAATGGTTTCCAACGGTTCGGCCACCAAAGCTGGGAGGAAATATACGCAAGGGCGTCTTTGCGACTCGTTCGCCGTTTCGACCCAATCCCATTGGCCTTTCCTGTGTGAAATTGGAGGGAATTGAATTTACGAAGAATCAAGGGCCGGTGCTGCATGTGGCCGGTGCGGATCTTATGGATGGAACTCCGATTTATGATATTAAGCCATATCTTCCGTATGTGGATTCCATTCCGGAGGCGACCAATGGATTTACGGAACAAACGAAAAATCGAAAACTTTCTGTGGAGTTTCCGGAAGAACTTCAGAAAAAAGTGCCGGAAGGAAAGGTAGAGTCATTGATAAAGATATTAGAACTAGATCCGAGACCGGGATATCAAAGTGATGAAAATCGAGTTTATGGTTTTTCTTTTGCGGGAATTGAAGTACGGTTTGTTGTGGAAGAGGATACGCGAATCCGAGTGATAGAGATAGAATAAAAAGAAACCTGCCCATCAGAGGAATGGGCAGGTTTCTTTGACAGTAATAGGGAACCTATGGCATAATGGTACTGCAAATTTGAACGAAAGGAATAATTAGATGAAATTCAAAATGCATGTGATGAAGTTGTGGAATTATCTGACAAGCAAACTTTCGGTGTTTTTTCCGATAATGGATCAGGTATTGGCATGGCTAAGAAAATATAAAAACTTCTATTTTCTTCTGGGATTTTTTGCACCAGAGAAAAAGTATCCGGAAACTGAAAAGAAGTACCGCTATGGAATTATCATTTGTGCCAGAAATGAACATTTAGTGATTGGGAATCTGATTGATTCCATTTATGCACAAACGTATGATCAAGACAAGATGGATATCTTTGTTGTGGCAGATAATTGTACAGATGATACAGCACAAATATGCCGAGATAAGGGATGTATTGTTTATGAACGATTTGACCAGGTACATGCCCGAAAAGGTTATGCCATGGAATTTTTATTTGATCGAATTATAGAAGATTACGGAATTGATAGCTATGATGGGTATATTGTTTTTGATGCGGATAACTTATTGAACCCGACTTTTGTTGAGGAATTGAACAAGGCTTTTGATACCGGCGCTGGAGTTGCGGTAGGTTATCGAAATACAAAAAACTTTGACAGAAATGTTATTAGTGCCGGATATGGAATTCATTTTTACCAAAGTGTGGTAGCATATCATCGTCCGAGAGCATGGTTGGGAATCAGCACCCATATCGCCGGAACGGGATTTGTAATTGCCTCCAGATTGCTAAAGGATGGCTGGCATTATACCTGTCTGACAGAGGATTCCCAGCTTACACTGAATTGTGCTGCACAAGGAGAACGAATTGCATATTGTGAAGCGGCAGAATTTTTTGATGAGCAGCCTTATGAAATCAAGGTGATGATGCGACAGAGAATTCGATGGATTCGTGGGCGATTATATTCCTTTTTTTCAACATTGCCTAAAACAACCAAGGGACTTTTTTCTATTTTTGGAAAACAGTCTTTAATTGTGGAGGAAGAGGAAGGAAAACGGAAAAATATTTTCTTAAGAGGATGGAGAAAAACATTATCCTGTTATGACATGATTGTGTATGCATTTCCAAATAGTACATACTATGGATTGCGTATTATTCTTTTTCCAATTCTTGCAAAGATAATTGGTGTGATTTTGGCATTGTTTGTCGGAGAAAAAATGGGCGTAGGGGATGGAGCAGGTGCGTCAAAACCGGTATGGATGACTGCATGGGTAATGTTGACAACCCATTGGTTTACCATTGTAAAAACAGAACTTAGTGGTTTTTTGATTATTTTGAGAGAAAGAAAAAGAATCCGCTGTTCGAAGTTGAAACTATTTTTTTATACGTTAGTATTTCCTTGGTTTGATGCGATTGGTGCCCCGCTTGCAATCATTGCACTATTTTCTAAATCTCAGTGGAAACCCATTAAGCATGATGAAGCATTGACATTAGAAGATTTAGATATACATACGAAAAAGGAAAATTAAAAATGAATGAAGGAAAAAAGAGAATTATTTTGATGATTCTTCCAATAGCCATGTTTGCATTGTCAGTATCTAATATCGGAATGAAAAAAATGAGGAAGGACATGGAGAAGACAAGCATTGAACAGCAAAAGTCTAGAGAAGCTCATTCGAAAGCAGAAAAACAGATGCAACAGGGAATGGATATAGTAGATAAAGCATTGGAGAACAGTGACACAGAAAGAGCATCAATTGACGGGAACACCTATAAAAATCCTTACTTTGATGTAGTATTTACTGCACCGGAAGGATTGGAACTATCAGGACAAGCAGACATCGAAGTAACGTTATACGATGAAAAGAATGGAAGAGGTGTACAGATTTCCGTAGAGACTGTGCCGGAGAATACTTCCTCAGAGATGGCATTGGAGGCTTATAAAAAAGTAATTAGACAAACAATGGAAAGTCAGTCTAATAGTGAGAATGATTATAAAATTTCAGAGAACGGTACCTGCACTTTGGCTGAGGCAGAATGTGCATACTTTGATTATGAGATGGTTTATCAGGGAAATGGTGGATTTCTTTCAAGACAACTTTTGAGAGTAAAGGGAACGAAAGCAATTCTTATAACAATTTATGGAAGCAATGAGAATGAAATCAAGGAGTTGATGAAGTGCTTTACTGCCGGATAATTATTTAAAAAAATGGAATACTGTTATTAGCAAAAGAAAAATCCTAAATGGGTTTTTCTTTTTTCTTTCAAAAAAGTACTTGAAAAATAAAAACAAGTTTGATATGATTAACTACGGTTAGTAGAGACTAACTGAAATGTGAATAATCATCTGAATGACCTTTCGGAGGGGTAGCGAACCTCCGAAAGCGTTGTTGAGAAAGTTAGGAGGAAATGAAACATGAATTATTTAGAAATAGAAAAGGTTATTGGACGAGAAATTATTGATTCCAGAGGAAATCCTACCGTTGAAGCAGAAGTGACTTTGGCAGACGGTACTGTTGGCAGAGGTACAGCACCTAGTGGAGCATCAACTGGAGAGTTTGAAGCCTTAGAACTTCGAGATGGTGACAAAAACCGTTATCTTGGAAAGGGTGTTCAAAAGGCTGTAGAGAATATTAATACGATTATTAACGAAGCAGTTTGTGGAATTGATGCTTCAGATATTTATGCAGTTGACCGCGCAATGCTGGATGCAGACGGAACAAAGGATAAGTCAAAACTGGGGGCTAATGCAATTCTTGCTGTATCAATTGCAGCAGCAAGGGCTGCTTCCATTTCTTTAGATATGCCATTATACAGATTCCTTGGTGGCATTTCCGGAAACAGACTTCCAGTGCCAATGATGAATATTTTAAATGGTGGTGCTCATGCAGCAAATACGGTAGATGTACAGGAATTTATGATTATGCCGGTAGGTGCTCCGTCATTTAAAGAAGGATTAAGATGGTGCGCTGAGGTCTTTCATTCATTAGCAGCACTTTTGAAGAGCAAAGGTCTTGCTACTTCTGTCGGTGATGAAGGCGGTTTTGCTCCGGATCTTTCAAGCGATGAAGAAACAATTGAAACAATTCTTAAAGCAGTGGAAGATGCAGGGTATCAGCCGGGTACTGATTTCATGATTGCAATGGATGCTGCTTCTAGTGAATGGAAAGGAGAAAAGAAAGGAGAAAAGAAAGGAGAATACATTCTTCCAAAGGCAGGAACAAAGTTTACTACAGATGAATTAATTGACCATTGGGAAAAATTAGTTGATAAATATCCAATTATCTCTATCGAAGATGCTTTGGATGAGGAAGATTGGGATGGTTGGAAAAAATTAACAGAGAGACTTGGGAATAAAGTTCAGTTAGTTGGAGATGATTTATTTGTAACAAATACGGAACGATTGAAAAAGGGAATTGATAATGGATGTGGAAATTCTATTTTAATCAAATTAAATCAGATTGGTTCCGTTTCAGAAACTTTAGAAGCTATTAAAATGGCTCACAAAGCCGGATATACAGCAATCTCATCTCATCGTTCCGGGGAAACGGAGGATACAACAATTGCTGATCTTGCTGTAGCCTTGAATACGTGTCAGATTAAAACTGGAGCACCAAGCAGAACAGAACGAGTTGCAAAATATAATCAGTTACTCCGTATTGAAGAAGCCTTGGGAAGCGCAGCAGTATATCCGGGGATGGAAGCGTTTAATGTAAAACGATAGAATGAGGTTGATATGCCAATTAGTGAAATGAAAAAAGTGATTGAAGGGAAAAATATTGAGCAGCAGGTGGCTTTAATGCTTGCATTACATGGTGCACCGATTTTGAAAGGAATCAAATTGGCAAATCTTTTGACCGTTTCTAAGGATGAAGTTTCGGTTTTAATTCAAATGCTGGAAGGAACAGGAATTTCCTATCGATTGGTTTTATTGAAAAATAATCGTGTAATGGTCTATTTATTCCGTCAGGATAAATTACAGCAGTATCTGTCTGTACCACAAGTTCAGAGTTTTTTGAAGGAGTATGGCTATGGGAACTTGCCCTTGAAAGAAATGCTTGAATTATTGATGATTCGTATAATGCACTACAAAGAAGGGATAGAAGAATTCCCACATGAAATTGGCATATTTCTTGGATATCCATTGGAAGACGTTTTGGGTTTTTTACAGAACAATGGAGAAAAATTCTCTTATGTCGGTTATTGGAAAGTATATTACAATGTGCAGGAAAAAATGAAACTGTTTCATTGTTACGACAGAGAACGGGATGTTGTAATTAGGGAAGTGCTTTCCGGAAAGAAAATTCGGGAAATTGCAGTTTAGAAAAGAATGTGTTTTCACAATACAGGAAACACAGATTACATAGAAAGAAAGGAAGAAAAAATGAGTAAAGTAAGTATTGTATTTTGGAGTGGAACTGGAAATACTGCAATGATGGCAAATGCAATTGCAGAAGGTGTCACAGCAGCTGGCGGAGAAGCAGTAGTTCTTCCGGTAAGTGAAGCTAATGTTGGTGATTTGAAAAATGAAAAAGCTTTTGCATTGGGCTGTCCTTCTATGGGTAGCGAAGTGTTAGAAGAAATGGAAATGGAACCATTTATGGAAGCATTAGAAGATGGCATTGCTGGAAAGCAGATTGTGCTCTTTGGATCCTATGGATGGGGAAATCAGGAATGGATGCGTGATTGGGAAAGTCGTATTACAGAAGCCGGGGCAACAGTAGTAGATGGTGAAGGAATCACGGCAAATTATGTTCCGGGAGAGGATACATTAGAAGCATTGAAGGATGCGGGACGATCATTGGTTTCGCTAGTTTAATATTTTTTTATAAGCCAAAAGGAGACTTTAAAAGTCTCGAAGGGTTCCAATCCATGTGAACCGACTTTTTTATAGAAAGGTAATTCCAGATAGTGGAGTTACCTTTTTTTTCATTCTTTTAGGCCTTAAATTCAATGAAAAATGTTGACAGAAAAGAAGTAAAATGATATTTATTTAATTACGACAAATAACATAGAACGCCTATATGAAAAATAGGAAAATAAATATATAATGAGGTGATTGATAGTGAAAGTGGCACAGAATTTAGCGGAATTGATTGGAAGAACACCACTATTAAAAGCAAATAATTTCCTAAAGGAACTTCAGTTGGAAGCAGAGGTTTATTTCAAACTGGAAGATTTTAATCCGGCGGGCTCGGTAAAAGACCGGATTGCCTATGCAATGATTACAGATGCAGAAGAAAAAGGGTTGATTTGGGAAGGGGCGACAATTATTGAACCGACTTCCGGAAATACAGGTGTGGGACTGGCATTTGTGGGAGCCGTAAAAGGATACCGGGTCATTTTAACAATGCCTGAAACTATGAGTATTGAGCGAAGAACTTTGCTGAGTGCATTAGGTGCACGGGTTGTTTTAACACCAAGAAAAGATGGAATGGCAGGAGCGATTAAAAAAGCAGAAGAATTAAATGCCCAAATTGAGAATAGCATTATTCTGCAACAGTTTGAAAATCCTGCAAATGCAAAAGCACATGTGAATACGACAGCAGAAGAAATTTGGGATGACACCGATGGAAAGGTAGACATTTTTGTGGCTGGCGCAGGCACCGGTGGTACAGTAACCGGCGTGGGACATGGGCTGAAAGCAAAAAAAGAAGATGTCTATGTTGCTGCAGTAGAACCAATGGAATCTCCGGTATTAACAGGTGGTAAAGCTGGACCACATACTATTCAGGGAATCGGTCCGGGATTTGTACCGAAAGTATTGGATCGAACAATTATAGATGAAGTCATTCAGGTACGAGGAAAGGAAGCCGTTTGCATGTCAAGATTATTAGGAAGAAGTGAAGGACTTCTGGTAGGCTTTTCTTCCGGTGCAGCAGCGTATGCGGCAGTGCAGTTAGCAAAGCGGCCTGAAAACAAAGGGAAGACAATTGTAGCCCTGTTACCTGATACGGGAGAACGTTATTTATCTACTTCCTTATATCCATCTCCGGAAGAAACCCTTTAAACGAAAAGGGGGTTGTCCTATTGCTGGGATGTGCTACAATATTGACTGAGCAATGAAATGTTTAAGATAAAAATTATTGGGAGATAATTATGCAAAATCAATTTTCAAGAACACAGTTGTTGTTAGGGAAGAAAAATATGGATCTATTGGCTGGTGCCAGAGTCGCAGTTTTTGGTATTGGCGGTGTTGGAGGATATACTGTAGAGGCATTGGCTCGAAGCGGAGTAGGTACATTGGATTTAATTGATGATGATCAGGTGTGTCTTACAAATATTAATCGTCAGATTATTGCCACAATGGATACGGTAGGAAGGCATAAGGTAGATGTGGCGAAAGAGAGAGTTTTATCTATTAATCCGAAGGCTACAGTTAATACTTATCGCACATTTTATCTACCTGAAACGGCAGAACAGTTTGATTTTTCCCAATATGATTATGTGGTGGATGCGATTGATACAGTAACCGGAAAAATTCAGTTGGTGATGGCTGCTCAGGAGGCAGGGGTTCCGATTATCAGCTCTATGGGAGCAGGAAATAAAGTGGATCCGACTGCTTTTGAAGTGGCAGATATTTATAAAACCTCAGTTTGTCCATTGGCAAAAGTTATGCGCCGGGAACTGAAAAAGCGTGGAGTGAAAAAATTGAAGGTTGTTTATTCTAAAGAAAAATCATTGACGCCAATTGATGATGATACAATCAGTTGTCGTTCGAATTGTGTATGCCCTCCCGGAGCAGAAAAGAAATGTCTGCAACGCAGACAAATTCCGGGAAGTATTTCTTTTGTTCCGTCAGTAGTCGGTTTAATCATTGGAGGAGAAGTTATCAAGGACTTAATCAAATAGAACGAAGATGCAATTAGTATCGGTATGATGAAAAGAAATTCCATAATAATGGAGTTTCTTTTTTGTTTACACGAGGAGGAAAATGCAGAAATCTGAATTTTCCGCGAAAATATCTAGACTTTATCAATATATAATGTTATAACAGAAAAAGACACACTAACCCTATAGGAATGATATGAATTAGAACGTCAAATATTCAGGAGTGTCAAATTCTATAGAAAGAGAACGAAAATATGACCATTTTACAGCTTAAATATGTGATTACGATTGCAAGTTCAACGTCCATCCGGGAAGCTGCAGGGAAACTTTTTGTTTCACAACCTGCACTTTCCTCAACAATTCGAGAACTGGAAGAAGAGTTGGGAATCAAATTATTTAAAAGAAATAATAAAGGAATTTCTCTTACTGAACAGGGAAGTGAATTTTTAGTTTATGCCAAGCAGGCGGTAAGCCAATATGAATTAATTGAAGATCGTTATATCCAGAAAGAGGGAGAAAAGAAACACTTTTCTGTTTCAATGCAGCATTATGTTTTTGCAGTACATGCATTTGTACAAACGGTAAAAAAATGTGATGCCGGAAAATATATTTATTCGGTTCATGAAACACGAACTGCAGAAGTGCTTACGAATGTGAGAGATATCAAAAGCGAGATAGGGGTAATCTCTTATTCAAAGAGCAATGAAAAAATTATGAGAAAACTGTTTCGAGAATATCAGTTGGAGTTTCATCCTTTAATGGTTCGCGAGACATTTGCATATGTCTGGAAAGGACATCCGCTTGCAGAAAAAAAGGAAATATCTCTGGAGGAATTAAAAGACTATCCGTGTGTCAGTTTTGATCAAAGTAGTGACAACGATTTTTATCTGTCTGAGGAAGCTTTGGGGGATTATGAATTTGATAAACTGATTAAGTCAAATGACCGTGCCACTTCGGCAGAAATGATGGCAGTACTAAATGGCTATTCCATCGGGACGGGAATCATGACAGATAGTGTTACTTTAAAGGATGAATTTGTGTCCGTAAAATTAAAAGAAGAAGATCCATTGACAATCGGGTATATTATCCGAAAAAACCATAAGTTAAGTGAATTTGGAGATACATATATCGAAGAACTGAAAAAATATCAGGATCAATAGGAGGAGCAACTATGGCAGGAGTACAGTATTCTGGCGTGCGGGAAAGCAGGCCGGGACGATTTAATGATTTAGGAACTACAGGAAAGGAAGCGGAAGAACAGTTTCGAAAAGGATGTCTAAAGAGGGCAGACAGAAGTTTTGCACAGGGACTTCAGTGTCAGCAGATTAATAGTATGGCAGCTTTAATGTCATTGGAAGATTCGGTTTTTATCTCCCATTCTCCACAGGGATGTGTGGGCTGTGCCATTATGGCTGTTGACATGTATCGTGTTGGCCAGATTCATCGCGGAATTAAGCACGTGAAAAATCCACGATTATTTGTCACGAACATTGACCAGAAAAGTGTGGTGTTTGGTGGCGAACAGAAACTGAGAGATACCGTAAAGAAGGCAGTGGACCGATATCATCCAAAGCTGGCATTTATTTACGCTTCTTGTGCTTCAGGAATTATCGGGGATGATATTGATGCTATAGCAGCAGATTTACAGATGGAATATCCGGATACGGTTTTGGTGCCGATTCATTGTGAAGGATTTAAATCCAAAATATGTGCATCAGGTTTTGATGCGGCATTTATTTCCATTAATAAATATATTCTGAAAAAGGAAAATATTCCAAAGGAAAAAGGGTTGGTAAATCTTTTTGCACCAACAACGGTAAGCTTCGCAGATCAGAAAGAAATGGAGCGAATGCTGAATCAGTTAGGGGTTCAGGTAAACTATATTCCGTTTTATAGTTCGCTGGAAAAAATCAAGAGAATTCCGGCAGCGGAAGCATCCACATCGATATGTAAGGTATTTGCCGATGAATTCATGAAAACATTATGGGAGGATTACCAGATTCCGTATTCTCATACTGTGATGCCAATTGGAATCCGAAATACAGACAAATGGTATCGGGGAATTGCAAAAGTTCTTGGAAAAGAAAAAGAAGTAGAAGAAATCATTGCAAAAGAGCATGAACGAATTGAACCTCTGGTTGCAGCATTAAGGGAAAGACTTCAAGGAACAAGAGTATTTATCTGTGGTGGAACGGGACGTTCCTTTGCAGCCGCAGCATTGATTGATGATTTTGGAATGGAACTGGTAGGTCTCGAAACACCAACCTATGATGAAGATGCCCAAGTGGATATTGAATATCTCAATGGGATTCATAAAGATTATGTGGTGGATATTGCGAATATGCAACCGTTCGAACAGGTAAATCTGGTAAACAAACTGAAGCCGGATGCATTTATTGGAGTGCCGGAGTGGGCTGCAAAATTAGGAGTTCCGACGACCCATGTATTGGATGGGAAACGACCAACCATGGGCTATGACGGATTGTTGTTTTTAGGAAATAAAATTGCGGATCAGTTACAAAATCCAGGATTTAACAAGAAATTGGCAAAGCATGTGAAATTGCCATACAGAGATTCCTGGTATGAAGAAGATGCATTTAAATATATTCAAGAATAGAAAACGAATAAAAAATTTCAAAATTTGAAGAAGAAAGGATGGAAGATAGAGATGTCACAGATTATGGAAAATCCAAAGGGTGGTTGCGTATTGGCAGGCATTAATTCGGTATTAGGTGCTATTGACAAAGTATGTCCCATTTATCATTCAGGACCGGGATGCTGTATGCAGACCACAGCAGCGGACCAGGGACAATCAGGACACAAGAGTTCTTGTTTTGTAAGCAGTGTATCTATGCCCTCCAGCAATATGCTTGAAAAAGAAGTTGTATTTGGTGGAACAGATAAACTTAGAACAACAATTCAGGGAGCGATTGATATTATTGATGCAGAAGCGTATTTTGTATTGACCGGGTGTACGGCAGGTATTATTGGGGATGATATTGTCAGTGTAACAGAGGAGTTTAATAACAAAGGACATCATGTTTATCCAATTGAAACACCGGGATTTGCAGGAGATAGTAATCTGGGATATGAAGTCGTGTGGAATACCATGATTGATCAAGTGATTGAAAAGGATGTACCAAAGGATGAAAAGCTTGTTAATATTTTCGGAATTGTTCCATATCATGACCCGTTCTGGAGTGGAACCTTGGAGGAAATCGACAGGATTCTTTCCCAATTGGGATTAAAGGTAAATACATTTTTCACAAAACATCAGGGAATGGAGACGATTCGAAAATGTTCCGGAGCTGCATTAAATATTATAGTTAATCCATGGCTGTTTCAAGGGCCGGCTAAGAAATTTGAAAAGAAATTTGGTGTTCCAAGTCTTCGCATTCCGGGACTATTTACCGGTGCAACGGATACAACGAAATTTGTCAGGGCAGTGGGTGAAGCTTTAGACCTGGATCAGAAATTGATAGAGAGTGTGATTGATTCCGAGGAAGATTATGTTTATCAGTATTTGGCACAGGCGATTGGCGTTGTGAGTTGGAAGCGATTCGCAGTAGTAGCAGATGCAAATAACGCAGTGGGCTTTACAAGATATTTGGCAAATGATTTCAGCTTTACCCCTGTACTGGTGATTGTTTCAGAACCAATTTTCCGAGAGGAAGACAAGGAGCGGATTATTGCGGAAATACAGGATTTGGAATATGCTGTGCCACCAAAGGTGCTGTTTTTAACAGATCAGTATGAAATTAATCAGGCTATTCGAAATGAAAAAAAGGAAATAACACTTTTAGTGGGAAGCAGCAATGAGAGAGAGATTGCTCTTGAGAAAGATATACAGTTTATCCTTGGAGCATTTCCGATGAATGAGCGTTTAGTCTTTAATCGAACCTATGCAGGATACCGGGGAAGTCTCACCTTCACGGAAGATATTTATGATAATAATTAAAAATAAAATTTTGAAAAGCCGGAGTAATCCGGCTTTTTTTAGGAGGTAACCAATGGCAATTAATTTTAGTACATCGAAGGAAAATGTTCCTTGGAATGAAGTCGCAGAGATTTTGCGAAATGCAGGTCTTTCAGATTTGGATAGTAGGATGCAGGAGAAGGTATTTCGAAACAGTTATGCCGTTGTATTTGTATATGATGGTGAAAAGGTGATTGGATGTGGTCGGGCAATTTCCGACGGAGTTTGTCAGGGCGCTATTTATAATATTGCTTTCAGGGAAGAATATAGACATATGGGGCTTGGGACTCAGCTGATTAAGAGGCTTCTGGATTTGCTAAAGGGACAAAGCGTAATTCTTTATACCAATCCACCGGGGGTATCTTATTATGAGAGATTTGGATTTAAAAGGGCAAAAACATCTATGTGTATTTATGAAGGAAGCGAGGAAAAACTTCAGATGATGCAAGAACATGGATTTTTGTTACCGGAGGGATATCGTTTTGAAGATGAAGGTGTAGAACCTTTTGAACGTATTCCTGACCGTGATTAGTGAAAGTAATCGCAGATGATAATTTTTGTGAACTAACACCTTTTGCTCAGATGGTGCTACTATCTGTTTATGAAATTTCTGAGCAAAGGGAGGGAAAGAAATGGCAAAGATTTACAATTCAGTAACTGAGCTTGTTGGACATACACCGCTGGTTGAATTTAAAAGATTAGCAAAAGAATTAGGGTTAAAAGGAAGAGTTGTTGGAAAACTTGAGTACTTCAATCCGGCAGGATCTCACAAGGATCGTATCGCACTGGAAATTATTGAACAGGCAGAAGCGAGAGGAGAAATCAGTCCTGATAAAACAACATTAGTAGAATTTACAAGTGGAAACACAGGAATCGCTCTTGCAGCATTTGCAGCAGCAAAGGGTTATCCGTTTAGGATAGGAATTCAACCGGGAGTTTCCGTTGAACGATTAAAACTGATTGAAGCATACAATGCTGAAATTATTTCTGTGGAACCGGAACTTTTAGCTCCTGTGTACGAAAAAGGAATTGAGGCATTTGGACCGATTGTTGAAAAATTCGTAGAGGAGACACCAAACGGATATGCCACACTTCAGTTATCAAATCCGGACAATGTAAATGCACATTATAAACATACCGGTCCTGAAATCTGGGAGGATACAGACGGAAATGTAGATGTATTTATAGGGGGAGTTGGTACCGGTGGTTCCACACACGGGGTAAGTAAATATCTTAAGGAACAAAATCAGGAAATCAAGACCATTGTCGTTCAGCCAGATCCAAAATCTGTTGAAAACTCAGCAGTAGAAGGAGCTACAGACGGAGGCTTCCATGGAATTCATCAGGTTCGTGATGAAAACGGACTGACCGCAATGACTCCGGATAACTTCAATGAAAATGTCATTGATGAATATGAATATATCACTTATGCAGAAACTTTAAAAGCAATTCATCTTCTTGCAAAGTATGAAGGAATTTTTGTTGGTGCATCCGCAGGAGCTTCTCTGGCAATTGCGATTAAGGAAGCACGCAAGGAAGAAAATACAGGAAAGATTATCGTTCCACTTCTTCCGGATAATGGAGAACGTTATCTTTCAGAAGATATTCAGAAAGTTAACCATGAGCTTGAAGACGGAGTTGAATTATAGAATCGATATCATTTAGGAGAATATTCATGTCAAAGTTAAATTTAGAAAATGTAAATAGGTTAAGTCTTGCAAATCTTCCGACACCGATTCAACGACTTGATAGATTATCTGAAGAATGGGGTGTTGATCTGTGGATTAAGAGAGATGATTATACCGGAATTGAAACATCGGGAAATAAAGTTCGAAAATTAGAATATACAATTGCAAAGGCATTGGAAGAAAAGGCAGAAGTTGTAATTACCTGCGGAGGAATTCAGTCAAATCATTGTAGGTCTACTGCAGCGGTTGCTGCAAGAGTAGGAATCAAATCTCATCTTGTACTTCGAATTGATGAAGAGCCACCGCTGGAAGGAAATTACCTGCTAGATAAGATTTTAGGTGCTGAAATAACATTTATCACCAGAAAAGATTATTCGAACAGAAGAAATGAGATTATGAAGGAAATCGCAGATGCCTATGAAGCAAAAGGAATTAAGGCCTATGTGATTCCGGAAGGAGCTTCCGATGGCGTAGGAAACCTGGGATATATTGAAGCGGTTCGAGAAATCAAGGCACAGGAAGAACAGCTTGGAGTCGACTTTGACACCATTGTATGTGCCGTGGGCTCGGGAGGAACCTACAGTGGATTATTCCTGGGGGCTAAACTTCTTGCTCCGGAAAAGGAAGTATACGCATTTAACGTATGTGATGATGAAGCGTATTTTCTGGATGTATGTACAAGAATTGCAAAGGATACAGTGCAGTCTTTAAATGCAGGAATTGAAGTGAGAGAAGAAGACATGCATATCATTGACGGATATAAGGGCATTGGATATGCAATTTCAAGAGATGAGGAACTTGAGTTTATTGTTGACATAGCAAGAAAGGAAGGTATCATATTGGACCCGGTCTATACCGGAAAAGCATTTTACGGATTATATCATGAAATAAAAAAAGGCAACTTTAACAAGTCCAAGAGGATTTTGTTTATACACACCGGAGGACATTTTGGAGTATTTCCGAAACAGGAACAATTTGCGAAGTTGCTTCAGGAGGTGTAATGATGCTCAAGAGACATTTGAAAAAACTAGTTGGTATCCTTTCGGTTTTATTGGCAATTTTTGTTGATTTATGGATTCCGGATTCTGTAAAACAGCCGAAGGCAGCGGAACCGTATTTTTTATACTTTTTATTTATTATTGGAACAATCTTTATTCTGTTCTATCTTGTATCACTGTTCCATAAAAAGACCTCAAAAAAACTGGAGGAATTGGGACCATTGCTGGCAGGGGGCGTACTTGTTCTTAACCTGATCAATGTAGTTTGTAGCAAATACGCATTGCTTCCGGTATTGTTTTTCCCATCGCTGGATCGAGTCTTTGGGGTTTTCGTAAATGACAGGGAACTAATGATTCAATGTATTTTATCATCAGGAAAGCTTTTAATCATTGGATTTTTGGTAGGTGCAACCCTTGGCTTTATTACCGGTGTGCTGATTGGGTTTAACAAAAAGATTGCGTACTGGATGAATCCGTTTACAAAAATTATCGGACCGATACCCGCTACATCCTGGTCGCCGTTAGTCCTTTCATTGTTTAGTACATCCTATCAGGCAGCGGTATTTATGATTGCCCTTTCCGTATGGTTCCCGATTACGGTTATGACCAGTAGTGGAATTCAAAATGTAGCGCAGACTTATTTTGAAGTGGCAGATACCTTGGGAGCAGGAAAGTTATATAAGGTATTTAAGGTAGGAATTCCGGCTGCATTACCTAGTGTATTCTTAGGATTCTTTTACGCAACAACAGCTTCCTTTGTAACTCTTGTTACAGCGGAAATGTTCGGCTGTAAGTCTGGAATCGGTTGGTATTTGAACTGGCAAAAGAGCATGATGCTCTATGCAAACGTTTATGCCGGATTAATATTGTTGGCAGTCTTATGTAATTTGATTTTGAAGCTGGTATTCAAAGTTAGAGATAAAGCACTGAGCTGGCAGAAGGGAGTAATTAAATGGTAGGAGAAATCAAAATCGAGCATGTGTCAAAATCTTTTGACAATCCGGATGGAACCGTGCTTAAGGCATTAAATGATGTAAACCTTACAATCAAACCGGGTTCCTTTGTATCATTGATTGGTCCTTCGGGCTGTGGGAAAACCACACTTTTAAGAGCAATCTCCGGACTGAATCTGGCAGACGAAGGAGTCATTAAGGTAGATGATGAACCGGTTACAAAGCCGGGGCATGAGAGAGGCTTTGCATTCCAACAAGCCAATCTTTACCCTTGGTTAACAATAGAAAAAAATATTTCTTTTGGATTAAAAGCCAGAGGAATCTATAAAGCAAAGAAAGAAGATGTAGACACCTACATAGATATGGTGGGGCTGAAGGGATTTGAAAATGCTTATCCACATCAGCTTTCGGGAGGAATGAATCAGCGTGCCTCTCTGGCAAGAGCATTGGTAGGTCACCCGAAAGTTTTATTGTTGGATGAACCTTTGGGAGCACTGGATGCCTTCACAAGAATGAATATGCAGGATGAAATATTGAGAATCTGGAAAGAACAGCAGATGACAATGATTATGGTAACTCATGATGTGGATGAGGCAGTTTATTTGTCAGATCAGGTCGTGATTATGACCCCGCGTCCTGCAAAAATAGAACAGGTCATTGATATTGAATTAGCAAGACCAAGAGCGAGAGGTAATGCTGATTTCCTGAAGTATAGAACGAAAATACTGGAAATCTTAAATTACGCAGGTGAAGAAAGAGAACCTGAATATTATCTATAAAGGAGAAAAATTATGAAGAAGAAAATTTTAGCATTATTATTAGTAACTGTTTTAACCATGACAGCAGTTACAGGATGTGGAAATGAAGAAAAAGGGGGAAGTGCTGAAAAAGGAAAAGATGGTAAGCAGGTAGTGAAAATTTTGAACAACAAGGAAAGCTTATGTTTGGCACCGGTTCATATCGCAATTATTAACGGATACTTTGACGAAGAATTTAAGAGCATTGGACAGGAATATAAAGTTGTAACATCAAACATTGATACAATCACAGAGCAGATTACCAGTGGGGAAATCAATGCAGGTTATGGATTGACAGGTACTTTAATGCAGCCAATTTCAAATGGACTTGCAATCTCCTTTGTAACTGGATTACACAGAGGATGTACAAAATTCTATTCCAAGAAGGGTACCGGAGTAGATCGCTTAGAAGACTTAAAAGGAAAAACAATTGGTGTGGCATCTCTTTCCGATTCAGCACCGATTCAGTTAAAGAGAAAGCTTTACAGCCTTGGGTTTAAAGTCAATGGTAGTGATGCAGATGTCCAGTTTGTCACCTATGCGATGACAGATCTTCCTGCAGCATTAGACAACGGTGGTGTTGATGCCATTGGTATTCATGATCCGGTAGCTTACAATGCAGAAAAGAACTATGACTTTAATAAAATTTTGGATATTGGTGAAGACGAGGTATTCTCAAAAGAATATTGCTGCCAGGCATATGTTTCACAGGAATTAATTGCAAATAATCCGGAAGGGGCAGCAGCATATGCAAGAGCAATTCAGAAAGCAGCCGCTTTTGTTCAGGCGCAGCCGGAAGAAGCAGCAAGACTTCAGGTGGAACATGGATATATGCCGTCAGAAAGTGATGAAGATATTAAGAGTTATGGTGAAATCCTGGGAAGCTTAAACTATGAACCATCCGTAACTTTAGGTAGAGAAACTTTTGTGTCATCCTTTAAGGATCTTCAAAACACAGGTGATTTAGATGCCTCATTGAAATTGGATGATTTTACAAAGAAAGTTTATCCTGATTTAGATGGTGTACCAAATGGTTATACTTATGATGCAAAAACAGATAAATTTACAGAAGTAAAATAGTGGGAGAGAATAATGAAGAAAATAATTGATTTCGTATTTTTATTATTATCAGTATTGGTTGTGGTTGGAGTAAACACATTTGCGAAAGTTTGTGGAAACATGATGGGCATGGAAGCACCGTGTCACACAACCAGAACCTATGCAGTTGTTGTTGGGATTATAGTGGCGGTGATTTCCGTTATTGATCTTGTGGTGAAAATCAATTGGTTTGGAAGCCTTACAAAGGCAATTCAATTGGTGGGAAGCATTGCAATTATTCTTACACCAACAGTCATTGCTCCGGTATGTAAAATGGAAACCATGCATTGTAGCTCACATACCAAGCCATTTCTGATTCTTGTGGGAGTGGTTGGAACCATCATTGCAATTGGAAGAATTCTAGGAGAAGGATTGAAAGCTAAAGGAGCAAGAGATGAATAAATCTCATAAACTGGCATGGAAAAGTATCTTGGCCAGTCCTTATCGAAGTTTAGGGTTAATGACAATTATGTTGCTACTTTCCTTTATTATGGTCTTCGGAAACATTCTTGTTTTGGGAATGAGAAACGGGAGCAAAAACATTGTGGATAAAATGGGAGCAGACATCGTGGTTGTTCCAAAAGATTGTGAGGAAGATTACGAGGGAATTCTTTTGACCACAAGTAAGAACTTTTTTTACATGGACACATCGGTTGCAGATAAAGTTCGTAAAATCAAAGGAATTTCCAAAGTGTCACCCCAAACATTTCTTATGACATTAGAGGCATCCTGTTGTGATCAGTCAGCACAGATTGTTGGGATTGACATTGCTTCGGATTTTACCATTACCCCATGGACTGAACAAGGAAAGCTATCTGCTTTGGAGCAGGGTGAGATTATTGTAGGAAGTGATATTGCAATCAGAGAAAACAATACTTTTCAGATGTATGATAAAACCTATCATGTGGCAGCAGTGTTGAGGAAAAGCGGAACATCTATGGATTCCACAGTTTATGTGAGTCAGGATGAAATCGAAGTTCTGAAACAAAGAGCAAAGAAAAAGGGACAGGGATTTATTAGGGAAGTAACTGAAAAAGATATTTCAGCCGTGTTGGTTCAGGTCGATGAAAGGGAAAGAATTGATTCAGTAGTCGCAAGACTTTCGGCGGTTGATGGAATCTCAGTGATCTCTTCCGATTCGGTAACCAATAAGTTATCCGGTGAGATGAAAGAGGTTTATCAATCCTTTCTGGGAATTGTCATCACAGTACTGTTGTTCAGTTTTCTGATTGTTTTCATTATTGAGTACATTGTAATGAATGAAAGAAAAGCAGAGATTGAAACATTCAGAGTGTTGGGATTAAAAAGAAAGGGAATCAAAAGAATTCTTTTGACGGAAGCTTTTGCAATCTCAGGAACCGGAGCATTTCTTGGAATCTTTCTTGGGATTCTCTCGTCGGAGCTGTTTACAGTATGGATTAACGACTTACTTGAAATTCCATTCTTAAGGCCTACAATAACAGAAGAACTGGGACTGATTCTTGGAGGATTTCTGATTACGGTTGTAACCAGTGCAATCAGTATATTGCTCAATTTCAGAAGAGTTTATCCGGAATATGTATTTGATTAGTTTAGGAGAAAAACGTGAAAGTAAATTTGGAAGGAATCACCAAAAAATATAAACGGGGAACCCGGGAACAATTAGTTTTAAATCAAATCAAAATGGAAATTCCTGAAGGAAAGCTTTTCCTGATTGTGGGAGAAAGCGGTGCAGGAAAAAGCACATTGATTAATATTATTAGTGGACTATGTAAAGCAGATTCCGGAAAAATTACCTATAATGCGCAGGAGATTACGGAATTGTCTGACACACAACGTGCAGTGGTAAGGAACAGATACACAGGGATTGTAACCCAGAATTGTGATTTGATTCCTTACCTCTCCGTAATCGAAAATATGAAGCTGACTTATGAAATAGGAAATCAAGAGGGGCGCGAAGAACAGAAAAAGAGTATGGATCTTGGAGTAATGGAACGTTTGGGATTGCTTCCGTTAAAAAACGAATTTCCAAAAAACTTATCCGGAGGAGAGATTAAGAGGGCAGCCATTGCAAGAGCGCTGATTACGGAACCACCAGTTATCATTATGGATGAGCCGACATCAAATCTGGATTCAAAAAACAGGACAAAGGTCTTACAACTTTTAAAGGAATATGCACAGAGAGGACATACAGTAATCATTAGTTCTCACGAAAAAGAAGCAATAGAATACGCCGATACGGTGTTTGAAATTAGTCGTCTGTGATAAGTAATACTTATCACAGACGATAATTTTTTGAAAATTTTCAAAACTATGGAAGCGTGTTAGTATATAGCCTATCAGTCAGTGATTTAAGGAGGACGAAGAAATGAGTGAAATTAAAGAAAGTGCTGTGGAGTTGATTGGACAGACTCCGATTTTGAAATTGAACAAGTACTCTGAAAAAAGAAATATTACAGAGGCTACCGTATTAGCAAAATTGGAATATTTAAATCCGGCAGGATCTGTTAAGGATCGAATTGCTCAGGCAATGATTGAAGATGCAGAAGAACAGGGATTATTAAAGCCGGGAGCAACAATTATTGAACCAACCAGTGGTAATACAGGAATTGGTCTTGCAGCTGTTGCAGCAGCAAAGGGCTACAAAGCAGTATTAACACTGCCGGATACGATGAGTGTTGAAAGAAGAAATCTTTTGAAGGCGTATGGTGCAGAACTTGTTTTGACAGAAGGTGCAAAAGGAATGAAGGGGGCTATTGCCAAGGCAGAAGAATTAAATCAGGAAATTGAAGGTTCCGTAATTTTAGGACAGTTTATTAATCCGGCAAATCCAAAAGTACATAAGAAGACTACAGGTCCTGAAATTTGGAAACAGACAGAAGGAAAGGTTGACATTTTTATTGCCGGTGTAGGAACTGGCGGAACAATCACAGGAGTTGGAGAATACCTTAAGGAACAGAATCCAAACGTGAAAGTAGTTGCTGTTGAACCTGCAAGTAGTGCAGTTCTTTCCACAGGAACTCCGGGAGCACATAAGATTCAGGGAATTGGAGCTGGATTTGTTCCGGAAGTGTTAAATACAAAAGTATACGATGAAATCATTCCAATTGAAAATGATGATGCGTTTAAAGAAGGAAAAGAATTTGCTTTGTCTGAAGGAATTTTAGTTGGTATTTCTTCCGGAGCGGCGTTAAAGGCAGCAGAAATTCTGGCAAAGAGACCGGAAAACAAAGGGAAGACCATTGTGGCATTATTGCCGGATTCCGGAGACCGTTATCTGTCTACTCCGTTATTTAACAATTAAAATAATACAAAGAGTTCCTTGAACTCTTTGCAATGATGCCGTAGCCGCAGGAATGGCATAGGCCCGCAAAGCCGAAGTTGTTGGTTCGAGTCCAATCGGTATCATTCGTGACGAAATAAGTCACAAAAAAAGAAAGAAGGTGTCGCATGAGTAATACATACAAAGATTTGCAGAATTCTCATCCGTGCTTTGGAGGACATAAGAATAATGCCGGTAGAATTCATTTGCCGGTGAGTCCCGGATGTAATATTGCATGTAAATTTTGTGATCGCACAGTAAATGATGTAGAAGAAAGACCAGGCGTTACTTCGAAGATATTGAAACCGGAAGAAAGTGTGGAAATACTACGAAAGGCTTTAGATATATGCCCGGATATCAAAGTGGCAGGAATTGCCGGACCGGGAGATACGCTGGCGTCAGATAATGCACTGAATACATTTCGGATTATTAAGGAAAACTATCCGGAACTAATTAAATGTATGAGCACCAACGGACTATTGTTAAGTGAAAGAGCCGAGGAAATAATTGAGGTAGGAATTGATTCATTGACGGTGACCGTTAATGCGGTAGACCCTGAAATTGAAAGTCAGTTAAATGATTACATTATTTATCATGGTGAAAAAATAGAGGGTGTTGAAGGTGCAAAAATATTGATAAAAAATCAGTTAGAGGGAATCCGAAAACTTGCCGCAGCCGGTATTACGGTAAAGATTAATACGGTATTAGTTCCGGAAATTAATGGAGATCATATTGAAGAAATTGCAAAAACTGTAAAGGAAGCAGGTGCAAGCATCTACAATATAATTCCGCTGATTCCACAGCATAAACTGAAGGACTGTAAGGCTCCTGTCTGTGCGGAAATTGATGCTGCCAGAACAAAAGCATCCAAGTATGTGGATGTGTTCAGACATTGCCAGCATTGTCGCGCAGATGCAGTAGGAGTACCTGGAAAGTCTGAGTTTGGAGACCAGATTTATCAGAGGAGATTGAATGTAAAGGAGACATTTTCTCATGGATAATGAAGTGTACTACATTGCGGTGTCATCCAGTGATGGGATTGTGGTGAACAATCATTTTGGAAGAGCAAAAACCTTTTACATCTTTGAAGTGAATGAACAGGATGAATTCAAATGTGTGGAAAAACGAGAGGTGGAACCTGTTTGTAATCGTCGGAATCACGATGACGATCGCTTAAGGGAAAACCTGTTGAAACTGAAAGATTGCAAGTATCTTCTTGTGAGTAAAATCGGTTTCGAGGCTGCGCATGTCGCAGAAAGCCTGGGAATTGGAAGCTATGAAATTCCCGGAGTGATTACAGATTCAATTAATCATTTGATTAATTACATAAAAATAGAAAAATTATTTGCATAAGGAAGGAAGAAAAAATGAGTGAATTAAGACAGATAGCAATTTATGGAAAAGGTGGAATTGGAAAATCCACTACAACACAGAACCTGACAGCGGGATTAGTAGAACATGGAAAGAAGGTAATGGTAGTAGGATGTGATCCAAAGGCTGATTCCACAAGACTTCTTTTAGGAGGTTTAGCACAGAAAACAGTTCTTGATACCATTCGTGAAGAAGGGGAGGATGTAGAATTGGATCGTATCTTAAAAGAAGGATACGGTGGAACACGATGTGTGGAATCCGGTGGACCGGAACCAGGTGTTGGATGTGCCGGAAGAGGTATTATTACTTCTATTAATATGCTTGAAAATCTTGGTGCATATACAGAGGATTTGGATTATGTATTTTATGACGTATTAGGAGACGTTGTCTGCGGTGGTTTCGCAATGCCAATTCGAGAAGGAAAGGCGAAGGAAATCTATATTGTTGCCAGTGGTGAAATGATGGCTTTATATGCTGCAAACAACATTTCCAAGGGTATTCAGAGATACGCCAGAACCGGTGGGGTTCGTTTAGGTGGTATCATCTGTAACTCAAGAAACGTAGATAGAGAATTAGACCTTCTTAGAGCTTTTGCAAAAGAATTAGGAACAAAGCTGTTATATTTCGTTCCAAGAGATAATATTGTTCAGCATGCGGAAATCAATAAGAAAACTGTTATTGAATATAAGCCGGATTCTAATCAGGCACAGGAATATCGTAACCTTGCACAAGCGGTTATTGAAAATGAAGATTTTGTAATTCCTACACCAATGACACAGGAAAGATTAGAAGAAATTTTATTGGAATATGGAATGATGGAACTTGCAGATGATTATAAGATTTAAGGAGAAGAAACATTATGAGTAAGGTAAATAAATCAATCACAGAACTTGTGGGAAAAACACCCCTTTTAGAATTAGTAAATTATGAAAAGAAACATAACTTAGAAGCAAAGATTTTGGTAAAACTAGAATACTTTAATCCAAACCAGAGTGTTAAGGACCGTATTGCATTGTCTATGATTGAAGATGCAGAAAAGAAGGGTCTGTTAAAGCCGGGATATACAGTTGTTGAAACAACCAGTGGAAATACAGGAATCGGCTTAGCAGCCATTGCAGCAGCAAAAGGATACAAGTTCCGAGTATATGTACAGGACAATGTAAGTAAAGAACGATTCCAGGTAATTAAAGCATTCGGTGGAGAAACAATTAAACTGTCAGAAGAACCGGCAGTTGCACGTGTATTGGCAGAAACAAACGGTGATTTTGTTGCAGCGATTGCAGCACTTCGTGAAGAAGTATTGTCCAAAGAAACAGGAATTTTCTTTGTAGATCAGACATCGAACCCAGCCAATCCGGCTGTTCATGAATTAACAACAGGTCCGGAAATCTGGGAAGATACCGAAGGAAATGTAGATATTTTTGTAGCAAATGTTGGTACAGGTGGAACAGTATCCGGTACCGGTAAATATTTGAAGAGCAAAAACCCTGATGTCAAGGTTGTAGCAATTCAGCCGGGAGCAAACTCATTGCCAAGTGATACAAATCCGGAACCGGAAGAAATTACCGGAGTACATCCATTTGAAGGCGTTCCGGCAGAAAGAGTTCCTTCCACAATGAACTTAAATATTTATGATGAAAAGCTCGAAGTCGAAACCATTGAAGCCTATCGAGCTGCCAGAGAAGTTGCTAAAACAGATGGTATTTTAATTGGTACATCATCCGGTGGTGCAATTCACGCGGCAACTGTATTGGCAAAACGTCCGGAAAACAAAGGAAAGACAATTGTTGCAGTTCTTCCGGATACAGGTCTCAGATACCTGACTACAAATTTATTTAATGAAGAATATCAAGGATAGAGGTGGAGGAAATGGCTATAAATTTAAGCAACTCAAATTTGGCTACAAGAGAAAACCGTATTGGTTCCATAACCGGATATGTAGGTTCTCTGAAAGATTTGGCAGAGCAGAGTGAGTGTGGAACTCTGAAGGGATGTTCCAGATGTTTCTCACAGTCCAGTTCCTGTCTTTCTAGTTGTGCGTTAGGTCAGCTGGCAGGAATCCGTGATGTGGCAGTGATTCATCATGGACCGGCTGGATGTTCTGTGGCAGCATCCAGTGCTTATTACATGTCCAGAGTAATGTCGAAAAAGAGAGGGGTTACTAGCGATACTGTTTATGTTGGAACAGATATGAATGAAAATGATACAATTTTCGGCTCTACAGAAACCCTTCGGAATGTCATTCTTCAGGTCAATGAACGATATTCTCCAAAGGCAATCTTCGTATCAAGCTCCTGTGCGACAGGAATTATCGGGGAAGATATCGACAGCATTGTGGATGAAGTAAGGGAGGAAGTAGATGTTCCGATTGTGGCGGTTCATTGTGAAGGATTTAAGTCTAGAATCTGGGCGACAGGATTTGATATTTCAGATCATGCTGTATTGCAGGAAATTGTTCAGCCACCAAGAGAAGGGGTTAAGACCAACAAGATTAACTTTAAGAACTTCTTTGAAAGTGCCAGACCGGAAATTATCGAAATGTTTAAGAACTTTGATTTGGAACCGGTATTCTTATACTGTAACTCTACAATCGAAGAATTGTCTCATCTTTCAGAAAGTCTTGCAACCACATGTATCTGTGGAACGTTAGGAAACTACCTTGGAAATGCATTGGAAGAGAAATACGGTGTTCCTTACGTAAGAAGTATCAATCAGTGTGGAATCAAGGGCTTTGAGGCATGGTTACGTGAAATTGGTAAGGTGACTGGAAGAAGCGAAAGTATTGAAAAATACATCGAAGAACAAAGAGCAATTTATATTCCACAGATTGAAGAAGTAAAGAAGGAACTTCAGGGCTTGACGGCAGTTCTCGGTATGGGACCGGGCTACACCTTTGAAGTATCCCGAGTATTGGATGAATTGGGAATTAAAGTAGACTGGGCTTTGGCATGGCACTATGACAAGAAGTATGAGAATGGTGATGTGCCACCATCCATGAAATATTTATTGGACAATGATATTGATTTCGAAACCAGCGTGGCAGATCAGCAGAATTATGAAGTGATGAATATTCTAAATAAGTATCAGCCGGATTTATATTTATCACGTCATCCGGGTTCTACCGTTTGGGCAATCAAGAACGGAACTCCTGCAGTCTATGTTGCTGATGAGTATATGATTTTTGGATATAAACATACATTAGAATTCGCTAAGACAATTGTTGATGCGATTAAAAACAGAAGTTTTGAAGAAAATCTTGCAAAGAGAACAAAACTTCCGTATACGGATTGGTGGTATGATCAGGACGTAGATACATTCTTAGAGGAGGCAAAATAATGGCAAAGTTATTAGATAAACAGAGATATAAGTGTGCTCTGGGAGCGATGCAGACTGTGCAGGCAATTGACCGTGCCCTGCCGATTCTTCACTCCGGTCCTGGATGTGCACAGAAACTTTCAGATACCACAGGAAGCTCAGGATATTTTTCTCCAAACATTTTTCCATGTACCAGTATTAACGAGAAAGATGTAGTTTTCGGTGGAGTGAAAAAATTAAATTCTACAATTGAAAATTCCTTAAAAGTAATTGATGCGGATTTATATGTAGTACTTACCGGATGTATTCCTGAAATTGTAGGGGATGACTCCGGGGAAGTTGTCTCAAGGTTTGAGGATGCGGATAAGCCGGTACTTTATGCTCCAACAGCAGGATTTAAGGGAAATAACTACAAAGGTCATGAACAGGTTGTGGATGCAATCATTGATCAGTATCTTCAGAAATCTGACAAAACAGAAAAAGGATTGGTAAACATCTGGGCAGATGTACCTTATCAGGATTTATTCTGGTTGGGTAACATCAGAGAATTAGAAAATCTGATTCGTGAAATTGGCCTTACACCAAACACAATTTTTGGATTCAAGCGAGGCATTGACAATATCAATAAAATACCGGAAGCAGAATTCAATCTTCTTGTATCTCCATGGGTAGGTCTTGGAAATATGAAAAAGATGGAAAGAAAATTTGGAATTCCATATCTTCATTATCCAACCCTTCCAATCGGAGCAACAGAAACAAGCAAGTTTTTAAGAGAAGTCGGTAAATTTGCCGGTGTTGATGAAGAAAAGGTTGAAGCAGTTATAAAAGAACATGAAGATTACTATTACTATTTAATTGAAAGATATGCAGATCTGTTCTTGGAAAACCGTGTCATCAACAAGCAGTTCACAGTTGTGGCAGATGCTCAGTATACACTTGGTGTAACAAAGTTCCTTGTAAACGATTTAGGACTAATCCCTGCAAAACAGTTTGTTGTGGATGATACGCCGAAAAAATACAGAGAACAGATTTCAGAGGAATTTAAGAAACTAAATTATGGAATTCAGGCAGATGTTTCTTTTGAAACAGACGGCTTTAAAATTCATGAAGAAATCAAAGAACACGACTATCATGGATATCCATTAGTACTTGGTGGTTATTATGAAAAGGAAGTAACGGAAGAATTAAAAGGAAACTTCTTAAATATTTCATGGCCGGTACAGGATAAGGTAGTATTTGACAGTTTCTATGTTGGATACGCAGGTGGAATTCGCCTGATTGAAGATATCTACACGGTAGCAGTACAGAGATTTAACTAAAAAATAATAATCCTTGTGTAAATATAAGCCTGTGCTCCGACAATTGGAGCATGGGCGATTTATTATTATGCGGGGAATGGAAAGGAGTATGGCATGGCATATAAAATAGCAGTTGGTTCCTCAGATGAAAAAAACGTAGATTTAAAATTTGGAGAGGTCCGTGAGTTTATTATTTATGAGGTAGAAAACGGAGAGATACATTTATTGGAAAAAAGAAAAGTAAGGGAAAATGAGGCAAACATAGAATGTAATACGTCCGGGGCAGGATGTGACAGTAGTGGATGCTCCGGAAACGGAAATGGATGCGGTGGTCCGACAAATGTGATAGGAAAGGTTGAAGCCTTGGCTGACTGCAGGTGTGTTGTTTGTAAAAAGGTAGGATTTCAGGCACAAAAACAGTTTGAAAAGAAAGCAATTTCCGTATTTGATGTGGACTGTGAAGTGAAGGAAGCATTGGAAAAAATTACTTTCTATTATAATAAGCTTGATAAGCATGAAGCGTTTTCAAGAAGAAATCATTTGTAAATATTTAATTAAGGTTCCTATTATGGTAAACTGAGGACAAATGATGACCTATGGGGAGGTTGTTCAACGATTACTGAATTGATTATGAGCAGTCAGAATGTCCGCGATAATCATAGAAAAGAGGGAAAAATGACATTACAGCAGTTGAAATATATCGTAACTGTAGCGGAAACAGGGAATATTACAGAGGCGGCAAAACGCCTTTTTATTTCACAACCCAGCCTTACCAATGCTATTCGGGAACTGGAAAAGGAAATGCAGATCACTATTTTTAACAGAACGAACAAAGGGGTAATGATTTCTGATGATGGAAATCTGTTCCTGTCCTATGCCAGACAGGTACTGGAACAGGCGGATTTATTAGAAGAAAAGTTTCTCAATAAGAAAGAAACAAAACCGAGATTTTCCGTTTCCTGTCAGCATTATTCCTTTGCAGTAAATGCCTTTGTGGATTTGATTCGAACCTTTGATGCAAATAAGTATGATTTTACGTTGCGGGAAACCCAGACCTTTGAAATCATTGAAGATGTGAGTCGAATGAAAAGTGAAATTGGGATTTTATACACTTCTTCAAAGAATGAGCAGGTGTTAATGAAATTGATGAAGCAGCATGAATTGGTCTTTGAGGAATTATTTGTGGCAAAGCCCCATGTATTTATCAATTCCAACCATCCATTGGCAAAGAAAAAATCTTTAACCTTGGAAGATTTGGAAGATTATCCATACCTTTCCTTTGAACAGGGGGAGTATAATTCCTTCTATTTTTCAGAGGAAATCTTAAGTACCTTGGACCGAAAGAAAAATATTAAAGTTCGCGATAGAGCGACATTGTTCAACTTGCTGATTGGATTAGACGGCTATACGGTGAGTTCCGGTGTGATTAGTAAAGAATTGAATGGGGAAAATATTATTGCCAAGCCACTGATGGTGGAGGAATATATGAAGATTGGCACGATTACACAGAAGAATTCGACTTTAAGCAGATACGGAAAAGTGTATATGGAAGCGTTAAAAAAACATATCTGAAGATTGCTTGTAAAACCCCCTTGTTTATTTTATAATAGCGGAATAGGGGGGATGAAATGAATATATTATTAGATGAAACGAAATTAGAGAATCTATTGCTAAAGAGAAAAGAACATATCGGAAATAATAGTATTTTATGGACTGAAATACTTGCTGTAATTTCATATACTGTTTCACTTTTTTGTTCTGATTTTCATGATACCTTTGGGTTGCAGGCTTCGACCTTGCAGACAATTGCGAACGGGATAGCAATAGTTTTTTTATTTGTGCTAGCGGTTCAGATAATAAAGCAAATTAGAAACAAATATAACTTTGAAATTCTATATGAGGACATTATGAATATGAATCAGATTAAACATTATTTTTCTTTAGTGGCTATAAAAGATGATTATGAGCAATACCCAAATCGCTTTTTGGTTTATTATGACCAATCGTGGAAGTGTTGGTTTTTTCCAAATTTTAGAACGAAAGAAGAGGATAACGAAAAATTTATTGTTAGTAAATTGTCGAATTATCTTCATATCAAGGAAGACG
>JAILRZ010000068.1 GCA_024697845.1 Eubacterium sp.
AAGCTAAGTCAGCTTAATACGTTGGAAATTGCATATACAGATGTGGTGAAGGATAAAGAGAAAATTGCCGAATTGAAGAAATCATTGCCAAATACAGAAATTACCGTAAGAAATATAGGCGGTTCACTATTAAAACAAAAAAATTGAAACTAAAGCAAGGCGATGCATATTTCTTTACATCAAGTGAACTTAAAAAAATTAAGACTCCATTTGTGAAATAATAGCAATATTAGAGAATGTCAATATTGTCAAAAAACATCTGGGAGAGTAAGTTGGTTCAGGTGGTAAAGCAGATATAATGTGAGAAATCACGCGCTGGTTCGCTGGAACCGGTTGCGTGATTTTTTTATAAATGTTAAAATGAATCCATTGCAGGAAAAGAACGGAGTGATGAGAAAATGTATGCAATTGTAGGTTTAGGAAATCCTGATAAAAAGTATGATAAGACCAGACATAATGTCGGGTTTGATGTAATAGATGAATTGGCACAGCAGATGGGAATTTCTGTGAATGCAAAAAGACATAAGGCACTTTGTGGGTTGAGTTCCATTGGAACAGAGAAAGTGATTTTGGTGAAGCCTCAGACTTATATGAATTTAAGCGGAGAATCCGTTCGTGCAGTACTGGACTTTTATAAGCTGGATCCGAAGACGGACCTGATCGTGATTTCAGATGATATTTCTTTGCCAACGGGAAAAATCCGTATTCGAGGAAAGGGAAGTGCCGGCGGGCATAATGGACTGAAAAGCATTATTGCACATGCAGGAACTCAGGATTTCATGCGGGTAAAAGTAGGTGTGGGAGCCAATGAAGGAGATTTGGTGAAACACGTTTTAGGAAAATTTGGAAAGAACGAGCGTGCTTTGGTGGATGATGCCATTATTGATGCTGCAGGAGCAGTAAAGGTAATGATTACCGACAGCATTGAAGCGGCAATGAATAAATATAATTAGTTGATTTGAAAAGGGAGTGGGAAATGAATTACTTTGAGTATCCTCTTTCAAAACTAAACGAATTTGTGCAGGTAAAGGATTCTTTGAAGCGGGGAAAATCCTGTCAGGTAACAGGATGTGGAGATTCGGCACTTGCACATTTTATCAGCGGACTGGGCGATGGCTACAAACAAAAAGTCATCGTTACTTTTAGTGCCATAAAAGCTACGGAATTGTACGAAGACCTGAAGGGATTTTGCGATAATGTCATTGTTTATCCGGCGAAGGATTTCATCTTTTTCAGCGCGGATATTCACGGAACACTGATTACGCAGCAACGTCTGGAATTTCTGCAGAAACTGATGCAGGATGAAGAATTTACTGTAATTCTTACGGCAGATGCGTTTATGGACAAGCTGCTTCCTTTCGAGGAAATCAAGGATTCTTATTTGGAAATTTCAGAAGGAAGTGTTGTTCAGCTGGAGGCATTAAAGGTCAAATTATTGAAAATGGGATATGATCTGGTGGAACAGGTGGACACACCGGGTCAGTTTGCGCTGCGTGGAAGTATTGTAGATATTTACACGTTGACGGATGAGGTTCCTTACCGAATTGATTTTTGGGATGAGGAAGTGGATTTGATTCGCAGCTTCGAGGTGGAAACTCAGCGCTCCATTGAAAATCTGGAAAGTATTCGGATCTATCCTGCATCGGAATATGCACTGAGTCCGGAGCGGATTCAGGACGGGATTGCCAAAATAAAAGAGGAACTGAAAAAACAGGTAGAGACTTTCCGTAAGGCAATGAAAACAGAGGAAGCGCATCGCCTGGAAGTGACCGTGCAGGAGTTTTTGACTGCAATGGATATTAATCCACTGGCGGTATCAATTGATAGTTATGTAAACTATTTCTACGACAATACAGTAAGCTTATTGGATTATTTGAAGGATGCGGTATTTTTCATTGATGAGCCGAAGCGGGTATTGGAACAGCTGCGCAGTGTATCCATTGAGTTTGGGGAGAGCATGAGCCATCGTTTGGAAAAGGGTTATGTATTGCCGGGACAGACAGAGGTTATGTGGACGAAGGAACAGATTCTGGATGAAATTAATGACAGAACCCGCGTCATGTTTACAGCCATTTCTCAAAAGATTGATTTCTTTTCAACAGAGGATTACGTTGAAGTTGAGGCGAGAAATGTCAGCCCTTATAACAGCAAGTTTGAAATTCTGGTTGCTGATTTAAAGAAGTACAAGCAGCAGAAGTATGGGGTTTTGCTGGTAACATCTTCTACCACGCGAGGAAGAAGATTAGCAGAAGACTTACGTTCTTTTGAAATCAGTGCTTTTTTTGAAGAAGATAAAGAGCGAGAAGTAAAACCGGGAGAGGTGATGATTGTCAAAGGTCATCTCCGAAAAGGATTTACTTATCCGGAAATTCGTTTTGTGGCAATTTCCGACAGCGACATTTTCGGACAGCGAAAAAAGAAAAAACGAAGAAAACATAATTATGCCGGAGAAGCCATTACAGGCTTTGAAGATTTAAATATCGGGGATTATATTGTTCACGAGAATCATGGGCTGGGCGTTTATCGTGGAATCGAGAAGATTGAAGTAGACCATGTCATGAAGGATTACATTAAGATTGAGTATGCCGGAGGTAGTCATCTGTACATTTTGGCAACACAGCTGGATGTGATTCAGAAGTATGCCAACAGTGAGGCAAAGCCGCCGAAACTTAACAGACTGGGCGGACAGGAATGGAAGAAGACTAAAGCCAGAGTCAAGAAGGCGGTTCAGGACATTGCCGAGGATCTGGTAAAATTATATGCAATTCGTGAAAATAGCAACGGATATGCTTTTAGTCCGGATACGGAATGGCAGAAGGAATTTGAGGAAATGTTTCCGTATGAGGAAACAGATGATCAGCTCAGTGCCATTGCGGAAGTGAAGAAGGATATGGAAAGCACAAAAATCATGGATCGTCTGGTTTGTGGAGACGTAGGCTTCGGAAAGACGGAAGTGGCGATTCGTGCGGCCTTCAAAGCGGTTCAGGATAATAAGCAAGTGGCCTATCTGGTGCCGACTACAGTGTTGGCGCAGCAACATTACAAAACTTTTAAGCAGCGCTTCAAGGACTTTCTGGTAAGAGTGGAGATGCTTTCCAGATTCCGGACCAAGTCCAATATCAGTCAGACCTTAAAGGATTTGAAAAAGGGGTATGTGGATATTGTAATTGGTACCCATCGTCTGCTAAGTCAGGATGTGAAATACAAAGATTTAGGGCTGTTGATTATTGACGAAGAACAGCGATTTGGTGTCAAGCATAAAGAAAAAATTAAAGAACTTAAAAATGATGTGGATGTTATGACATTAACGGCAACACCGATTCCAAGAACATTGCATATGAGTCTAATTGGAATCCGGGATATGTGTGTGATGGAAGAAGCACCTCAGGAAAGAATGCCGATTCAGACTTTTGTTATGGAATTTAACGAGGAAATTGTCAGAGATGCTATTAACAGGGAACTTGCCCGTGGAGGACAGGTTTATTATGTGTACAATAAAGTAGTGGACATTGCAGAAATGGCAGCCAAGGTGCAGGGATTGATTCCGGATGCTAATGTGACTTTTGCTCATGGACAGATGAGCGAACGCCAGTTAGAAGAAGTGATGTACGATTTCGTGAACGGAGATATTGATGTGTTAGTCACTACGACCATTATTGAAACCGGGCTGGATATCCCGAATGCCAATACCATTATTATTCATAATGCAGAGCGGATGGGGCTGTCTCAGTTGTATCAGCTTCGAGGACGAGTAGGGCGTTCCAATAGAACTGCTTATGCATTCCTGATGTACAGCAGAAACAAGATGCTTTCTGAAGTAGCAGAAAAGCGTCTGGGGGCTATCAGGGATTTTACAGAATTAGGCTCCGGTGTTAAAATTGCGATGAGAGATTTGGAAATCCGCGGAACCGGAAATCTGTTAGGAGCAGCGCAGAGTGGGCATATGGCAGAAGTCGGTTATGACCTGTATTGCAAGATGCTTAATGAAGCTATTGGCGTGTTGAAGGGACAGAAACCAAAAGAAGACTTCGAAACCAAGGTGGATCTGACGGTAGATGCCTTTGTTCCGCCATCTTATATCAAGAACGAAGCGGTGAAAATGGATGTATACAAACGTATTGCCGGGATTGAAAACCAGGAAGAATACGTGGATATGCAGGATGAACTTCAGGATCGTTTCGGGGATATTCCGAATCAGGTGGAAAATCTGTTGCAGATTGTATTGTTAAAGAGCAGGGCACATCAGGTTTATGTGACAGAAATATCGGGCAACAAGAACAGAATTAAAGTGACCATGTGGAATGAAGCGAAAATTGATGTGGAGCGAATTCCGTTATTAGTCAGAGAATATAAAGGAAGATTGCGATTCTTCCCGCAGGATGAACCTTATTTTCAGTACGAACCGGGAAATACTGAAGGAACGGTATTGGAAAAAGCAGGTCAGTTGATTGAAGATTTGTCCACGTTGCTGGAAGAACTATAAATTAGTGTGAGAAAAGGGATTTTGTTGTGATGAAAAAAGGATTATTGATAGGAATTGTGTTGTTGGCTTTAGGGATTGTGTTAACTGCTTGTAGTGGGAAAACAAAAAAGGAAGAATCGACAACAAAACATATTCCGGATGAGAAGGTTGTAGCGATTCAGGCAGGAGAAATAAAGGTCTATCTGGATGAGGCCAAATACTATGCATACACGGCGCAGGCTACTTATGAAACCTACTATCTGACTCAGAATAAGGAAATTGACTGGGAAGGAAAAATGACGAAGGGTTCCAGTTGGGAAACAGTAGTAAAAGGACAGGTATTGGATGAAATCTGCAAGAGAGAATGCCTGTATGCCCTGGCGGAACAGTATAATGTACAGTTGGACGAAACGGAATTGATGACCTTGAAAAAAATGGTCCGAGCTTATGAAAAGGATACCAATGAGGAACTAAAAACAAGAATTGGAATTCAGAAGGAACGCCTTGCCGAGATTTTTGAAAAAAATATGGTGGCACAAAAAGTGGAAGGTGTTTTGGAAGCAATGAGTGCCGAAGAAGGTAAGGAAACCAAACAGAATAAAAAGGCAGACGCCGCTTATGAAGAGTGGAAGGAAAGCAATACGATAATGCCTACAAAGGATTGGGAAAACATCCGATTCAGCGGACACATTTTCACCAAAGAGGATCTGACAAATAATCAGGTGCTGGTTGATGAAACCGATACGAAATAAATTCCTGAGATAATCAGGTTTTTCGAATGAAACGATGACCGCATTTAGGACATCTGATTTCGATTTTCCCGCGACCTTTCGGGAGTCTCAGCACCTGCTTGCAATTTGAACATTTATAGAAACGGTAATACTTTCGCTCATCTTTTGTATTTTTGAAAATACGTAAGGCTTTGGAAATTGAGTTGATAAAATTCAGATAAATGTCATTTTCGGCAGAACGTTTATAGATGTTTCTGCTGAAAATGCGGTAATAAATATAGATTAGAACCGATAGACTGACTAAATTCAAAATCGGTTCCTGTAGAATCATGGACAGAAAATAAATCAGGAAAGTCATAGCCAATAAAAAACGGGTAAACTGGTCATAACCATATCTGTTACGTGATAGATTTTTGAGAAATTCTTTCAGTTTCATTATAAGCCTCCATCTCATCTCATGCTAATCAATACAAATGTTAATTTAAGTTTTCTACCCCTCTTTTCATTGTATCACAGAATTGGACGGAAAGATATATGGAGCCTTCTTTTTTGGAAAGATTTAGCTAAGGTTTTCTTAGGAAAAGAAGTGTATTTTTATGTTGTTTTATGGTAAAATAGCCTCGTGTGAACATTCGTTGAAAAATGTATTATGGAGAAGTAAAAAATGCATATAAAATACAAAAGCTGGATAAAACATCTGGACTTTATCCTTTTGGACATACTCTGTATTAATTTGTCATTGTATCTGGCATATTTTTTCAGATTTGTTGGAACAAAAGAGGCAGGTACACTGGTCAGAATATACGATAACCGATTGTATCGTATGCTGGCGATTTTCATGGTAATGGTACATCTGTGTATCGCATTATTGTCGGAATATTATTCCCGGATTCTTTATCGGGGATACTTTATAGAATTTACGAAGGTGCTGACGCAAAACATAGTTTTAGGGTCAGCGGTTTTGTTGTACTTTTTTGCAGTGCAGGCGGGTGATCAATATTCCCGTGTGATTGTAATTATGTTTTTCTTCTTTGACTTGAATCTGATGTACTTGAATCACATTTCGTTGAAATGGTATCTGATTCATCGAAAAAAGAAGACGCAGAAGAATGATAATTTATTAATCCTTGTTCGTGAAAAAACAGCGGAGCGTGCTTTGAAAGAACTGATGGATGGCCCGGACACCCGATATAATTTCGTGGGGATTGCGGTGATGGAAGAGGACAGTCTGTTGGATAATGTCTGTGGTATTCCGGTGGTATCTCGTGGAAAAAACGTGTTTGATTATGTGGTGAAACATGTAGTAGACAGTGTGGTTATTTATATGGATAAGGATACCAGGGAAGTGGATCAGATGGCACTGGAATTTTTAAATATGGGAATTCCGGTACAAATTAAAGTTGATATCTTTATTAAAAATGCGGAGAAGGTTTCGTTCTCCAATATCAATTCTGTAAACACCATTATTATCAGTCATAATACCGTTTCTCTGTTTCAGGTAATGATTAAACGTCTCATTGATATTGCAGCAGGAATTGTGGGCTGCGTGATTACACTGATTCTGTTGGTGTTTGTAGGACCTGCAATTAAAATCGCAGATCCGAAGGGCCCGATTTTCTTTAAACAATATCGTATTGGAAAAAACGGAAGAAAATTCAAGATTTATAAATTCCGTTCTATGTATGTGAATGCAGAAGAACGGAAAAAAGAGCTGATGAAGCAAAATAAAATGGAAGGGCTAATGTTCAAACTAGATGCGGATCCAAGAATTATTGGAAGCGGACCGGATGGAACGAAAAAAGGACTGGGACATTTTCTTCGTGCAAGCTCCATAGATGAGTTTCCAAATTTTTGGAGCATCTTAAAAGGTGATATGAGTCTGGTAGGAACCAGACCACCTACAATGGATGAGTATGAGCAATATGAGGCACATCACAAGAGCCGGTTGGCAGCAAAACCCGGGTTGACGGGAATGTGGCAGATTAGCGGAAGAAGCGATATGACTGATTTTGAAGAAATCGTAAAATTGGATAGCGAATACATTCAGAATTGGAATATTGGAAAAGACATAAAAATAATATTGATTACAGTATGGGTAGTTCTTACAAGAAAGGGCTCCCAATAGGCAGGGAAAAAATGAAACATATATTTATTGTTGGCTGCAAAGGGATTCCTACCCGGTATGGCGGGTTTGAAACTTTTGTGGACAAATTAACAGAATACAGAAAAGATGAATCAATTAAGTATCATGTAGCTTGTTTGAAGACAAAAGAGGAATATGAACAGGAAGAAAAAGAATTCGAATACAATAATGCACACTGTTTTAATATTCCGGCGAGAGTGAACGGATCGGCAAAAGCCATTTTCTATGATATTGACGCAATTAATTATTGTGTGAAGTATATTAAAGAACATCAAATTGAAAATCCAATTATTTATGTGCTGGCTTGTAGAATCGGACCTTTTATCAAGGGGCTAAAGCGTAAAATCAAAAAAGTCGGCGGAACACTTTATGTAAACCCGGATGGCCATGAGTGGAAGCGTGCGAAGTGGAGCGGACCGGTTCGAAAATATTGGAAGATTTCAGAAAAACTGATGGTAAAACATGCGGAATTGCTTGTTTGTGACAGTATCGGAATCGAAAAATACATTCAGGAAGATTATAAGAAATATCATCCTAAAACCACGTTTATCGCATATGGCGCGGAAACGAGTCCGTCAAAGCTTGCCAATGACGAGCCAAAACTTTTGGAATGGTTTGGAAAGTTTGGAATTCGCTCACAGGAGTATTACTTGATTGTGGGAAGATTTGTTCCGGAAAATAATTTTGAACTGATGATTCGGGAATTTATGAAGTCGAAGACAAAGAAGGATTTGGTCATTATCACCGGATATGAAGGGGTTTCTTATTATGAGGAACTGCGTCAGAAAACCGCGTTTGATCAGGATGCCAGAATTAAGTTTGTTGGAACACTGTATGATCAGGAACTTTTGAAAAAGGTAAGAGAGTTGGCATACGGTTATCTCCATGGGCATTCGGTAGGAGGAACCAATCCAAGTCTTCTGGAAGCGTTGGGGCAGACAAAATTAAATCTGCTGTTTGATGTGATTTTCAACAGAGAAGTGGGACAGGAAGGTGCGCTGTACTTTAATCAGGAGGATGGCAATTTGGCAGGACTTTTGGAACAGGCGGACCGAATGAGCACGGAAGAAATAGAAGAAATGAGTCAGAAGGCGAAGGAACGAATCGATTCCTATTACAGTTGGGAATACATCAGAGACCGGTATGAGGAATTGTTTCGATAAGATATAGAAGTTACAGGGATGGAAGAAATGAAGGAAATTCCGAAAATTATTCATTATTGTTGGTTTGGGAAAAAGGAAATTCCCAGGAAAGAAGCAGAGTGCATAGCGAGTTGGAAGAAGTTTTTTCCGGATTATGAATTGAGATTGTGGAACGAGGACAATATTGGGCTGGAACAGTGTGCTTATGCAAAGCAGGCTTATGAACAGGGGCTGTTTGCTTTTGTCAGCGACTATGTCCGAGCAAAGGTTCTTTATGAATATGGTGGAATTTATCTAGATGCGGATGTAAAAGTGCTGAAGGAGTTTCCAAAGATTTACGTTGAAGCAGGATTTTTGGGATTTGAGCGAAGGGCATTTCTTGGAACTGCGGTGATGGGGTGTCACCCCGGAAATGAAATTTTGAAAGAATTGAAAGATTATTATGAGACCCACAACTTCCTGAATGAAAAAGGAAGGATGGATAATATTGCAAATGTATCGGTTCTTACGGATATTATGAAGAAAAAAGGCCTGGTGCTTGGCGGAGAACCGCAAGAGATTGAAGGATTTAAAATTTTTCCAAGGGAAATGTTTTATCCTAAAAAATTAAGTGAAACGGAATTTCGAATTACAGAGGAAACTTGTTGCGTTCATTTGTGTTCTAACAGTTGGATGACTGAAAGGGAAAAGCGACGGGGAAAAAATAAAATCTGGATAGAAATTGTAAGACCCTTTTTAAGAGAAATTCGAAAAGTGGGAATAAAGATTTTGGGAAAAGAAAAAATTCGAGGAGTAGAAATCTGGATAAGAGATAAGATGAGGTAATCCATGTGGAATGAAATTTGTGAAAAAGTTTTTGTAGAATGCACCAATTGTTTTGAACAAAATGGAATCAAATACTTTGTGCTACGAAATTTTGATGAATTACCGAAGAAGAACGCCGGAAAAGATGTAGATATCATAATTTTCCCGGGGCAATTAAAAAAGGCAAAGAAAATTCTGAAGGAAGTATACAGAAAAAACGGGTTGCCTTATTATGATGAGGCGATATTTGATCGTTTACACTGCACCCATGGAATGGGGATTGAATCACATACCGGAATTCATATAGATCTGATGGAAGGATTGGTTGTAAAGGGGTTTGAATTTCTCAGGTTTGAGGATGCCTTCCAACATATCCGGAAATCACAGGGATTTTTTGCGATTGATGAATTCTATGAAGGATTATTGTTACTGGTGTATAAACTGTTTGGTTACAAGAAGCCGGTGATAAAAGAAAAATATTGGAATAAGATTCGTAAGGCCTATCAGCAAAATCAGGAGGCCTTTCAAAAAGCATTGGGAGAACTGGTTTCTCCCAAATTGTCTGAAAAGATATGCTATGAGATTCAGAAGAATCATTGCGACGCAGTCATTTCTTATGGGAAAATATTGAATAAAAAAATGCGTCGGAGAATTTTTGGGAGAAGACCGGTTCATACGATGCTTGGAATTTTGAGATTTGTTGTTGGAAAAGCAGACAGAATTATTTTTCGGTATGGGAAGTATTCAAGGACTTTTGCAGTACTTGGGCCGGATGGCGTCGGGAAGTCCACGTTTATAGAACAGTTAATTAATCAATTGAATGAATATTATGTCAGTGATGCGGAGGATCAACGGTTTCATCTTTATCATTTTCGCCCGACACTTTTTCCGAATCTTGGAATGATTGGAAAGAAGGAAGAGAAAAAAAATGAAAAGGGACCATCAGATCCCCATGGTAAACAAGCAGCAGGAAGATTGAGCTCCTTGTTTCGAATTATGTATTATACGACAGATTACATTTTAGGATGGATGAGATATGTTCGTCAGGATGTGCACTATGACCGTTTTTCGGTGTTTGACCGGTATAGTTATGATCTATTGGTGGATCCGCTAAGAACCCGGTTAAATCTAAGAGAAGGAACAAGAAGATTTTTTGTGAAGCTGACACCAAAGCCGAAGATTATATTTATCTTAACGGCAAATCCGGAAACGATTTATGCAAGAAAGCAGGAGTTGTCTCCGGAGGAAATTGAGAGACAGCAGAAGGAATACATTAAAATCAGCAAGCGGGATCAAAGAGTGCGCATGCTGAGTACGAATGAAACGATGGATGAAGTTGTAGCAAAAGCAGTGAAAATAGTATTAGAGGAATATGGAATTCATGAAAGAGCAATTTAAAAGCAAAATAATGAATAAAGTTTTTGATAATACCGGGGATTGCCAGGATTACTATATGATTGACAATGGGTATAAAGTCTGGGTTCTGCCTCAAAAACATATGAAAGAAGGATTCAATGTTTATCAGGTTTCCAATTGGAGAGGGTTTTCGGTAAAGAATGTTTTTCCCTTGGTTGCGAGAAGTAGATTTGCACGAAAGGTATTTAAAGCGCAGGTTTATTCTAGCGGGTTGAGTCGTGAACTGCAGGAAATCATCGGTCTGTATGATGAAGCACCATATCAGATTTCCATGTATTTTGGAAATTTGGATGCGAAACAAAATTATAAGGCAACGTTGCAGATTTATCATCCGCAGGGAAAAAGCTGGTATTTGAAATTGTCGGATGAAAGAATTGTGCAGGATGCTTTTGAAAATGAAATCGAGAATCTAGCTTATTTGAAAGAACAAAATCTTTTCGATATTCCGCAGAAGACCAGTTTGGAAACAAGAGGAGAATGGTCCTATCTGATTCTGGACAGTGTTCCGTATGGAAAAACAAAATACTCCTTTACAGAGCAGCATTGGGATAATTTACAAAAGATTTATGAGAAGACAAAAGTAAAAATAGATTACGAAGAAAGTGACTTTAAGAAATGTATTGATTATCTAAAAGAACAGTTTTCAAGAAATCCGTATTGGGAAAAGAAGGAAGAGTTCCAAAAAATTGTTCTGGATACAGAGCAGTGGATGCGAGACCATCTGGAGCATTACAGTTTTGCTCATGGAGATTATACCCCTTGGAATATTTATTGGGATGCACAAGGGGTACGACTATTTGATTTTGAATACTCCATGAAACAAACCATTCCATTTTTGGATTATTTTCATTTTATATGTCAGTCGGACATTATTCGTCATCATATGGATTGGAAAAGAACATTGAAGCTTTATGAAAAAGAACGAGGCCGTCTGATGAAGTATTCGGAAAATCCAGATAAACTTTTTATCGGATATCTGCTTTATATCATTGCTTTTTATCTGAAGAGAAAAGATGGCGAGGTTCCATCGAAAAACGGACAATTGAAATATCGGTTAAAACTGGTAGAAGAATTATGGAGACGATAAAATGAGAATATTACATTATTCGCTGGGGTTTCCACCTTATTCCAGAGGTGGATTAACAAAATATGCCGTGGACTTATTGCTGGAAGAACAAAGACAGCAACACCAGGTAGCAATGCTTTGGCCGGGGAAAATCAGTGAGTACGGAAATCCGACAATTAAGAAACGAAAAGAATATCAGGGCATTGAAAGTTATGAATTGGAAAATCCGATTTATCTGCCACAGATTTATGGGATTCGGGAAATTGAATCTTTTGTGATTGATGGAAAGGAAGAGTCATACACGGAATTTTTGGAACAGTGGAAACCGGACGTAATCCATTTGCATACGTTGATGGGAATTCATATTCAGTTTCTGGAGACCGCCAAGAAATTAAAAATTAAAATGGTTTATACTAGTCATGATTTTTTTGGATTATGTCCGAAAACAATTATGTATTTCAATCAGAAAAGCTGTAAAGATAATTTGGAATGCAAGGGTTGTGACTTGTGTTGTCAGTACGCTTTGTCACCGAAGAAAATGAAAGTATTGCAAAGCAAAGCCTATCGGGTACTTAAGAACAGCCGGTTGGTCAGTTTGATTCGGAAAGCTGGAAAGAAAAAAATGTTTTCCGTTGAGGAGGCGTACGAGGAGAAGGAACTGCATAACAATCCTCAGTATGTTCAATTAAGAAAACGATATATGGAATATTTTTCGCTGATTGATGTGATTCATTTTAATAGTTCCTATATGAAGGAAGTTTTTTCGAAATATATGAATGTGGAAAAGGGGATTGTATGTAATATCAGCCATAGTGACATTGATAATCATATGAGTCTGTATCATAAAAAAATAACGGATGACGTCCTGAAGATTACTTACATGGGACCTTTGGCAGCTTACAAAGGGTTCAATATGCTGAAGGATGTTCTGGATGAAATCTATCAGGAAGGAAGAAGGGATTTTGAATTGACCATTTATCATCCACTGGATGAACATAGGGAATATATTCACGCCTGTGAGCCTTACAAATATGAGAATCTGGATAAGGTACTAGGGAATGCGGATATCGTAGCGGTTCCTCATGATGTATCTTATGGATTTGTTGCGTTGGAAGCGATAAGCCACGGAGTTCCTGTGCTGGTCTCTGATGAAGTGGGAGCAAAAGATTTGATAGAAAATGATATTACGGGATTTGTATTCTCATACGAACATAAAGAATTAAAAAACAAGATTCTGGAACTGCTGTCAAATAAAGACAAAGTCGAACAGGTGAAGAAAAACATTAAAGAACAGATTACAATTAAAAATATGGAATCTCATACAAAAGAGATTGTTGAAAAAATATATGGTGCATAAATGGAGAAAATGATGAAGCAGGTTATTATAGTATCCTACTATCTGAATATTCGGGATACGGACAGATGTTATACAGTATACAATTATTTCAAAGAAAAAGGATATGAAGTCAAGGTATTATGTGGAGACTATGATCACAATTCCAAAAGCAAAACGGAATTTGATTTGGAAGGAGTCGAAACAATTCCGGTCTTACCTTACAAGAAAAATATGTCTGCAACACGAATGATTTCAGCCTATAAATTTGGATTAGATGCAAAAAAGAAATTGAAAACTATGGAAGGGGATATTTTATATGTTGTGGGGCCACCAAATTCCACGGCATATCTGTTGGCAAAAACAGCCAGAAAAAAAGGAATGAAATTCATATCTGATATTTATGATTTGTATCCTGAAACCATACCGTTTTCTCCAGCAGTAAAAAAGGTTGCTCAGATTTGTGGATTCTGGTGGTGGTCACACCTGAGAAACGCTGCGATGAGAAAGGCTGACGTGTTCATTGGGTCTTGCAAATATTATTTTTCCTTGCTAAGATTGAAAGAGTGCGAAAAAAGCAGAGTAGTCCCTTTGTGTAAAGGGAATTCTAGTGTTTTTCGGAATGAAAAATTAGATACGGAAACGATCCATATATTGTACTTAGGGGCGCTGACGGGAAACTATGACTTTGAAGGCCTGGTTTCCATTATAGAGAAACTGAAACAGAAGAAAAAAGTTCAATTGCATATTATCGGGGAAGGACCAAGAAAAGATTGGCTTCTTTCAGAGTTGGGACGAATCGGTGCAGATTACGAATTTTTAGGCAGAGTCTATGATGATGGAATCAAAGCAGAGGTAATGAAAAAGTGTCACTTTGGGTTTAACGGATTTAAAGAAAATGTTGCGATTGCGTTGTCATATAAGAGTATGGAATATATGTCCAATGCCTTGGCGCTGATTAATCGTTGCAAAGAAGATACCTGGGAACTGGTAGAACAGGAAAAGATCGGATTGAATTATAATGATGAAACCGTTGATGAACTGGTAGAGAAAATCGCAGCGTTAGATGCTGACGAAATCTTCCGGATGCAGAACAATGCAGCAACCCAGTATAAACAGAATTATACATATCAATGTTTTGTTGAAAAAATGGATGAGATATTCGAATAGACAATTAGGAGAGAAGAATGAAAACATTAGCATTATATTTACCACAATTTCATACGATTCCTGAAAATGATGAATGGTGGGGAAAAGGATTTACCGAATGGGTAAATATGAAAAAAGCGAAACCATTATTTGAAGGTCATTATCAACCAAGAATTCCCTTAAACAACAACTATTATGATCTCAGCGATGTTAATGTAATGAGGTGGCAGACGAAAATTGCGAAGGAATATGGAATATACGGTTTTTGTGTATATCATTACTGGTTTCATGGACATAAATTATTGGAGAAACCAATGGAACAATATCTGAATGAAAAGGATATTGATTTTCCGTTCTGTTTTTGCTGGGCAAATGAACATTGGACAAATGCGTGGGTTTCAAGTGAAAATAAAATTTTGATCGAACAGGATTTTAAAGATCGAGATGATTGGAAAGCTCATTTTGAATATTTCTTGCCGTTTTTTAAAGATGACAGGTATATCAAAGAGAATAATAAACCATTTTTGGTTATTTATTTGCCAAGTATTATCGAACCTCTTGATGAGATGCTTGAATATTGGAATCAGCTCGCTATTGAAAACGGGTTTGACGGAATGGAATTTGCGTATCAACATTATATGTATTATTTGGATGAATCGAAAGATAAATCGTCATTTGATTATGGAATAGAATTTGAACCGAATCTGTCTATGAATGAAATTAAGCCAAAATCAAAAGCAACATTAGAGCTGCTAAAAATTAAGCTGTCTGTTTTCCTTCAGACGAAGTTACATATATATTTGAAACTGAGGAAAAAGAATGCGGAACAGATTGACTATGATGCAGTATGGGACAATGTGCTTCGTAGAGAACCTAAGAATGATAAAATGATTCCGGGAGCGTTTGTTGATTGGGACAATACACCGAGAAAAAAAGAAAAAGGTTCTTTGATGGTGGGGGCATCTCCTGAAAAATTTGAAGTTTATTTTGATAAATTAATTCAAAAAGCACAGAAGAAGTACAAAACGGATAAAATTATTTTATTTGCATGGAACGAATGGGCAGAAGGCGGTTATTTGGAACCGGATGAAAAATACGGTTATGGATATTTAGAAGCAATTCGAAATGTGTTGAAAAAAAATAATGAATTTCCGTGGTAATGGAGTTTATAGATGGGATATACAATTAAAATTGGTAATGGAATCAGGAATGTTTACTGGCCGATAGTAGGCATTATTGTAATACAAAGATATATTACTCCCGAAGTATTTTTCTTACTTAACGTTATGGTTCTTGCTTACATTGTAGCGAATGCACGAAGCGTAGCGGTGAATCCGATGTGGGGGTATTGGATTTTGGTGCTGTTCGTTGTATGGGGAATGCTTGCAGGGATACAGAGCTTAAATGTGGATCATTTAAGGGATTACTTTAGAGATATATATTATTATGTAAACCCACTAGTCTTTTTGGCGAATGGTGTATATTTTGCAAAGATGGGAATATCAAAATCAAAATATATAAATTCGTTAATTATTGGAAATTTAATCCATGTACTGATTTTTGATTTTCAAATTGTTATGGGATGGGACTATGGCGGAATTTCCGGATATCTGATGGTTCCGATGGCGTTACTTTTGTTAAATGATTTTGATGAGAAAAACAGTTTTGGAAAAAAAGTTCGTGCATGTATTATTTTGCTGTATATTGTGCCGTTTGCGATAGCCTTTTCCAGAACATCCATTATCGTGGTTTTGGTTATTTATTTATTTTGTGCTCTTAAAAAGGAAAGTATTAGAAAAATTCCGAAAATCTTTGCTGGCGGATGCGTGCTGCTTGTTGTGTTAGCGGCAATATTTAATAATGTTTTGGATGAAGAGCTGAGAGACCGATATGTTGGTAAGATAGAAAACTCTTTCAATGAAATCAGTTTTGAACAAAATTGGGATGATCCCAATGTGGTTACAAAAAACTGGAGAGGTTATGAGGTTCACTGTGCAATAGAAGAATTTAAACAGGGAAATCCTTTCCAACAGGTATTTGGTTTTGGTTTCTCGAAAAAGGTTGATGTTGGTGTTTATTCCTATATGCTGTTAGAATTGCTTGATGAGAATGGAAGACATTCTACAACAATTGCCGTAATGCATAATGGATATGCGAATGTATTAATGAAACTGGGAGTGTTAGGGGTAGTAATGTTACTATTCTTCTATATAAATATAATAGTGAAAGCTATGAAAAAAGAAAAAGTCCTGCAAAACGGTGAAGGTAGAATCTTGGCGGGATGTGTTCTTGCGTTACTCTTTATGACTTATATCTTGAACGGCATGTTTAAAGATGTATGTTATTATTCATTGGTTACTACGATTGGATTTTTCGGATACCGTGTAAAGGTAGGACAAAGAAAAGTACAGGAGAAAAGTTTAGAATGTTAGGAAAAACAAAAATTGCAATCAAGCAAATGATTGCCGCTAAAAAATGGAAAAAGAGAAACAAACATAATTTTACGGAATTGGTTGCATTGTGTGATATTGATAAAATTACCGTGGGAGTGGGAACTTACGGAAACATTGATGCAGAATCACATGGGACAAAAGAAAGCTCATTAAGTATTGGAAATTATTGCTCCATCGCCCGCAATGTTCGATTTGTTTTGGATGGAGAACATAATTATAAACTTCCTTCTGTATATCCGTTTCGTGTTAGATATTTGAACCATAGTGTGGAAGCATTGTGCAAAGGCCCCATTGTAGTGGGGGATGATGTATGGATTGGTGAAAGAGTGTTGATTTTATCAGGAGTAACGATTGGACAGGGTGCAGTAATCGGTGCTGGTAGTGTTGTTTCTTCTGACGTGCCACCATATGCCATCTATGTTAATGGAAAAGTTTTGAAGTATAGATTTGATGAGGAAACCATACAGAAAATGAAACAAATTGATTACTCTAAATTAACTTATGAGGATATAAAAGAAAATGAACAACTTTTATATCAGGAACCGAAGGATACTTTTTTTGAGAGTTCATTGTATAAAAAATTGTTGAGGAATTCGAATGAAAACTAAAATTATTGAAATCAATGCTGCGAACTATTTCAGTACCGGGACGATTATGCTCAGTATTGCAGAGAAGGCTAGAGAAAAAGGGTATGAAGTTACTACTTTTTCAAAGAATACCAGAACAGCACAAAGGGTTCAGGTTAAAGAACATCAATTAATAGGTACTGTGTTGGAAAATACGTTACACAGGTATTTTTCCTGGATTACGGATTTTCAGGACTGTGGAAGCTATTTTGGAACAAAAAAATTAATAAGGGAAATTGAAAAAATCTCTCCGGATATTATTCATTTGCACGATGTTGTTGGTTGGTATATTAATATCGGAGTGTTTTTTCGTTATCTAAAAAAGAAGAACATTCCTGTTGTTTGGACATTTCATTGTTGTTGGGCATATACAGGAAGATGTATTTATTATGATTTTGCAAAGTGTGATAAATGGATGTCGGAATGTCACAAATGTCCGCAACCGGAAGCTTATCCAATGACAAAATTGCTGGATCATTCCAGATGGAATTTCAGAAGAAAGAAAAAACTGTTTACGGATTTGGAAAAACTCACAATTGTTACTCCTTCATTATGGCTGAAGAAGGAAGTTGAAAAATCTTTCCTGAAAGAGAAGGAGTGCATTGTAATTAATAATGGAATCAATAAGGAAATTTTTCAACCGAGGGAATCGGATTTCAGACAAAAACATCAACTGCAAAATAAAAAAATAATTCTTGGTGTATCTGCTTATTGGACACAGCCGAGAAAAGGGTTGCGTTTTTTGAATGAATTGGCAGAAGGCATCGGAGAAGATTATAAAGTTGTAGTTGTGGGTGTCAGGGACAATGAGGATATCGAGTTATCAGAAAAAATTTTGGCTCTTCCACCGACAAGTAATCCGACACAGTTGGCGGAAATTTACACGGCAGCAGATGTGTTTGTGAATCCAACATTGGAAGATAATTTTCCTACAACAAACATTGAGGCGTTATCCTGTGGAACTCCGGTAGTGACTTTTAAGACGGGTGGATCTGTGGAAGTAGTAACGGAAAATACAGGAAGAGTTGTGGATCAGGAAGACGTTGAGGGATTAAAAAATGCAATCTATGAAATGACTTGCAGTGGAAAAGACTATAAGGAATTTTGCTTAAAGAAATCCGAAGATTATGACAAAGAGCATAAATTTGAAGAATATGTTGAGTTATACGAAAGGTTAATTAAGGACGAAAATGAATAGAATTGTTGCATTTGATACTTCGTTGGTATCAGAAAACGGAGGAGATAATATTATATTAGATTATTGTAATGAAATTCTTGGGGAATTATTTCCGGAGGATTTTATTATACATATTCCTACGCATGATAAAATCGGTAATTTCGGAAAACAGTATTGTACTCAGGCACGGTATAAAATTATGTGCGGAACGAATATTTTGGCATCGAGAATGCCGAGGTTTAAAATGTGGGACGCTAATATATTGGATTTAAAGTATATTAAGGGGACATGTCTGTTGGGAACAGGATGGAGAGAGTATGAAGGTGAGCCGAATGCTTATTCACGCTATTTCTGGAAAAAGGCTCTTCATAGAGAAATGATTCATTCTGTCCGTGATGGTTATACAGAAGAAAAATTAAGAAAATTAGGATTTAATAATGTTCTGAATACTAGTTGTCCAACAATGTGGAAACTGACTCCGGAACACTGTAAAGAGATTCCGAGAAAAAAAGCGAATCGGGTTGTGACTACATTAACAAACTACAGAATGAACCCGGAAGAAGATGTAAAAATGCTTGAAATGGTATGTAGAAATTATGAAGAAGTGTATATTTGGATTCAAGCGTTGGAAGATTATAATTATTTAAAGCAAATTTTTGATGTGAACCGGTTGAAGATTGTGAATCCAATGTTGAAAAACTTGGATGAAGTTTTGCAATTGGAGGATATGGAATACTGTGGCTCACGACTTCATGCGGGAATCAGAGCGCTAAATTATAAAAAAAGGGTTACAATCCTGGCTAAAGATAACCGGGCACTGGAAATTGGGAAAGACACAGGACTGAATGTGGTAAAAAGTTCTGAAGTACAGTTAGCGGAAGATATCATTAATGGAGAAATTGAAACCAATCTTTCTATTCCGTTTGAAAATATAGAAAAATGGAAAAAACAATTTATTTGCAAGGAAAAAGTGTAAATGAAAAAAATATTATATGTTCGTAGCGGACCGTTTAAAGTAGATATATCACGATACAATGTGCAAGTAATTGGATTGTGCAAACAGTTGATTGAAAAAGGATATGATTGTGACATTATGTTCTATGATGATTATGATCATGATGAAGAATTTGCTGAAAGCAAGAGTACAGGAAGAAAGATTAGGATTCTTTATCGAAAAGGAATTCGGATTTTTTTGACGGGGATTTATCCGCAGATTCTGAAAAAAGAGTTTTTAAAGCAATACGATATTGTTATCTGCACGGAATATAACCAGGTTATGACCCCTTTGGTAAGCAGAAAACATCGTAATACGATTGTATATTCCGGACCGTATTATTCAACATTCAGAAAGAAATTTTTTTCGCCGGTTTATGATTTTTTCTTTAGAAGAACTATTAATCGTAATGTGAAAAAAATGATTGTGAAGTCGGAACTGGCAAAAGAATATTTAGGAGAAAAGGGTTACAAGAATATTGAAGTGGTCGGCGTGGGACTGGATTATTCAAAATTTGAAGCAGCTAATTCAATATCAGAGAAAACAGGGGAAATTGTAGAATTTCTTCAAAAAGAAAAGACTCTTTTATATGTAGGAAGTATTGATCAAAGGAAAAACTTCGGCTTTTTGCTACAGGTGTTTGATAAAGTGAATCAAAAAATGCCAGACGTCAAATTGGTGGTTATTGGAAATGGCGAAGAAAAATATAAAATGGAATGTCTTGAAGGAATCAGTGAAAACAGCAGAAAAAATATCGTTTGGTATAAACGTATACCGAATCAGGAAATGAAGCATATTTTTTCGAATGCAACCGTGTTTGCGTTGCCTTCAAAGAATGAAATCTTTGGAATGGTGATGCTTGAGGCAATGTATTTTGGATGTCCTGTAGTTACTAGTTATCATGGGGGATCAAGTACGGTAATTCAAAATGAACGCCAGGGAATTGTATTGAAGGAATTTGACAAAGAGTTATGGGCAAGTAATATAGAGGGGCTGTTCGAGGATGAAAAAAGAAGAAATGAAATCAGTATGAATGCAAGAAAACGAATTGAGGATGATTTTTTGTGGGATAGCATTTCGGAACAATTTTTAAGAAAAATAGGAGAACAATAAAGTGGAATCAATGTCGATAAAAAAAGCTGCAATGATTAATATGGTTGCTAAATATAGTAATGTAATAATTGGATTGATATTTAGCGCTTTAATTGCAAGAATTCTTAGCCCGAAAGATTATGGAATTGTAGCGATTGTAACAGTATTTACTACGTTCTTCACAATCTTTACGGATATGGGAATCGGATCGGCAATTGTTCAAAACAAAACGTTGACCACCAAGGATGAAAATTCTATTTTTATGTTTTCGGCAGCATTGGGATTGACGTTAGCGGTGTTCTTTTCGATTCTTGGATTTCCAATTGCGTTATTGTATCACAATAATGTATATAGGAAGATTTTTCCGCTTTTATCGCTTTCGTTATTGTTCAATACATTAAATATGGTTCCTAACGCAAAATTAATGAAGGCGAAAAAGTTTTTGCGTGTAGGAATTCGGACGGTTGTTGTAACGGTGGTTACTTACGTTGTCACTATTATTCTGGCATTAAACGGGTTTAAGTACTACTCCTTGATCATTCAATCGGTTCTGGCTTCAATCATTCAGTTTTTCTGGAATTATTATGGATCTCATCTGAAATTTGAAAAAATCAGTCGGGAAAGTATTGGAAAGATAAAAGGGTTTTTCGCTTTCCAGTTTGCTTTTGATATTATGAACTATTTTGCGAGAAATCTGGATAATTTGTTGTTGGGGCGTTATCTGGGTGAAAAAAAATTGGGGTATTATGATAAAGGTTATCGGCTAATGCTCTACCCAATCAATAATTTGACATTTGCCATCACACCGGTACTTCATCCGATTTTATCCGATCATCAAGATAATAAAGGGTATATTTACGAACAGTATGTAAAGATATTAAAGATTCTCTCATTAATGGGTGTATATATTTCGGTTTTCTGCTTTTTTTCCAGCAAGGAAATTATATTGATTATGTTTGGAAAACAATGGGGGCCGGCTATTAAATGTTTTCAGTATTTGAGTGTTTCTGTCTGGGCGCAGATGGTTACTACTACTGCCAGTTCCATTTACAAAAGCCTTGGAAGAACAGATTTAATGTTTAAAAGTGGATTGATTCATATACCGCTTTCTGTTGCGCTGATTATTGGTGGTGTTTTTACAAAGGACATTTATATTGTTGCGGCACTGGTTTCGTTTGGATTGGTTGTAAAATTCTTTATTGAATATTATTTTCTAATAGGAAAAGGGTTTGGAAAATCTACAGTTCGATTTTACAAGAACTTTTCTTGGGAAGTGGGATTTTGTATAGTGTTAAGTGGTGCGTTTATTCTTATGAAATTTGTAAAAATTGATAATATTGTTGTGTCATTTACATTTAAATTATTGGTTAGTGGAATATTATATCTAGTTTTGTTACTGGGAAGTGGTCAATTGAAATATTTCTTTGCGATTATGCCTAGTAAAGTCAAAAATATACTAAAAATAAAATAAAAAGAGTTTTATAAAAAAAGATACCTTGATTATAAAAAATAATACTTTTGTTTAAAGGAAAAATGGGTTATACTGTATAAGTCATTTTAGCGAGAAAAAAATTAAAAAAAGGAGAGAACTATGAGGAAATTATCTGCAATTGTACTTTCTATGGCATTAGTTTTTAATTCATCAATGCCAATGGTTAGTGCGGACACGGTACAAGATGCGTATGAAACAGCAACCTTAGAAGAAAACCCATGGTCAAATGAACTTAGTGGGTCCGGAGAAAACGAATCTTATGTTGAGGTTGTAACGGAAGAAAACGAACAGGTTATTGAAAACCCATGGGCGGACTTATTCGAGGATGAAACAACGGAGGCTCCAACAGAAGCCCCTACAGAAGCTCCAACGGAAGCTCCAACAGAAGCCCCTACAGAAGCTCCAACGGAAGCTCCAACGGAAGCTCCAACAGAAGCTCCAACAGAGGAACCTACAACAGTTGCACCAGCGGAATTTGCAATTGTTGGACAGCCACAGAATCTTACAGTTCAGGAAAATGGATTGGTAAGCTTCACAGTTAGAGCAACAGGTGAAGGATTAAAGTATCAGTGGCAGGTTAGTACTGATGCAAAGAATTGGAGCAATACAGGACTAACAGGAAACAAGACAGCTAATTTAGCATTTACTTTACCTAAGAACTTTGCTGATTATGATGGAAAGTACTACAGATGTGTGGTAACAAATAAGTCTGGAGAATCTCTTAATTCAAGTGCTGCAAAATTAACAGTAGATGTACCGGTTCAGATTTTAAAACAGCCAACTAGCATGACTGTTTCTGAAGGAGGAACAGCTACATTCACAGTTGATGTTAAAGGTATGAATGTAAAATACCAGTGGCAGGTTAGTAAAGATGGAGAAAACTGGACTAACACAGGGCTTGGTGGAAATAAGAGCAAGAAGTTAACATTCAAACTTCCAGCTGATTATGAAAACTATCATGGAAAATACTATAGATGTGTAGTAACAGATAAGAATGGTGAAGTTGCCGTTTCAGATCCTGCTCAGTTGACAGTTAATATGCCATTACAGATTACAAAATCACCTGTTAACATTGAAGTCCCTAAGAATGGAGCGGCTGAATTTACAGTAACTGCTAAGGGGTTAGGACTTACATATCAGTGGCAGGTAAGTAATGATGGTGGTGAAACTTGGTCAAATACCGGATTGACAGGTAACAAGACTAAGAGATTACATTTCAATGCACCGGAAAATTACAATGGTAAGATGTACAGATGTATCGTAACAGATGGATCTGGTGCAGTAGCAACATCAAATGCAGCGACACTTAGTGTTGAACAGACATTTAAGATTAATTCTCAGACAGGATCAGTAGTTGTTACAGCTGGAGAAACAGCAACATTCTCAGTAGTAGCTCAGGGACCAAAGCTTAAATATCAGTGGCAGGTAAGCTCTGATAATGGTGAAACATGGGCTAACACAGGATTGCCAGGAAACAAGACAAATACACTTTCATTCAATGCGCCTGTAAACTATTCAGGAAAACAGTACAAGTGTATTATCACAGATAAGTACGATAATGTATTAACAACTGCTCCTGCAACATTAACTGTAGGAAAAGATTTACAGATTTTAACTCAGCCATCTGATTTAAATGTTGCACCTGGAAGCACAGTTACATTTTCTGTAAAAGCTGATGGTGTATCTATAAAGTATCAGTGGCAGGTAAGCAGTGATGGTGGACAGACATGGTCTAATACAGGATTAACTGGAAACAAGACAGCTACATTGTCATTTAAGTTGCCATCAAACTACCAGAGTTATAATGGAAAGATGTATCGATGCGTTCTTACAGATTACAATAATACTGTAATGAATTCAAACGGAGCAACATTAACAGTAACGGTTCAATAATACGATAATTTTTAAGCCATCTGAGTCTGAGACTCAGGTGGCTTTTTTAGATAAGTGTATTTCGGAAAACTTGTGTTTCGCTCAGGATTATTGTATATTATAAAAGTGAAAGCATTGATAAGAGAGTCGGAGAAAAGCCCGACTCTCTTATCGTATGAATTTCCTGTTGGACGAGAATGAAAGGAAATGTAATGACAGAAACACAACTGTTCCAGGCAAGAAAGAAGCAAATGCTGGATTCGATTAATTGGATGATTAGCAAGGGGGCGGATGCAATTGTTCCGGCAATCTGCATTGGAGGTTTTCTTGCAATATTATATTTCATACAGATGCGGAAGAGAAAAAGCCGTATTCAAATTGCAGGAACAGCAATTATATTGATGTATACTGTGTTTTTAATGGATATGACAATCTTTTCAAGAACATCCGCAAAAACATCGCAGTTTAGATTCGTTCCTTTTATGACCCCTGGAGGAACCCATTTGCTTTTGTTATATGCACTTGCAAACATGATTGTATTTGTACCGATCGGTATTGCGCTTAAAATGATTCGACCCGAGATAAAATCTTATAGAAAAGTGGTTCGATTTAGTGCTATAATTAGTGGTGTGATTGAAGTGACACAGTTCATTCTGAAATGTGGAGTGTGTCAGACGGAGGACTTTCTGATGAATATCTTAGGAGCGATAATCGGTTGGTGGTTTTGCGGAAGGATATTGTTGAAAAAAGAAAATGATGAGGACAAGAATATAGAATAAAAGGTGAAGGAGAGACATATGAAAGGAATTATTTTAGCAGGCGGTTCAGGAACAAGATTATATCCGTTAACCCGCGTGACATCAAAGCAGCTATTACCAATTTACGATAAGCCAATGATTTATTATCCGCTATCGGTATTGATGAATGCCGGAATTCAGGATATTCTGATTATTTCTACGCCGGAAGATACTCCGAGATTTCAGGAATTATTGCAGGATGGGGCACAGTTTGGAATTCATCTGGAATATGCAGTTCAGCCGAGTCCTGATGGATTGGCTCAGGCGTTTATTATTGGGGAAGAATTTATTGGTGATGACAGTGTGGCAATGGTATTGGGAGACAATATTTTTGAAGGTCATGGTTTGAAAAAAAGATTGCAAAATGCTGCTAAGATTACAAAAGGAGCTAAGGTGTTCGGTTATTACGTGGATGATCCGGAACGTTTTGGTATTGTGGAATTTGATAAGGAGGGAAAGGCGATTTCCATTGAAGAAAAGCCACAGAATCCAAAGAGTAATTACTGCGTGACGGGATTGTATTTCTATGATAATCGTGTCGTTGAATATGCCAAGAATCTGAAACCATCTGCCAGAGGAGAATTAGAGATTACCGACTTGAATGCAATTTATCTGGCTAACGGAGAATTAGATGTGGAAGTGCTGGGACAGGGCTTTACGTGGCTTGATACCGGAACACATTCCAGTCTGGTGGAGGCAACCAATTTTGTGAAAAATATCGAAGATCATCAGCATCGAAAGATTGCGTGTCCGGAAGAAATTTCTTATTTGAATGGATGGATTAGTAAGGAGAAGATTCTGGAAGCGTACGAATTGATGAAAAAGAATGAATATGGTCAGTATTTGAAAGATGTTGTAGACGGAAAATTTATTGACCCACTAAAATAGGCAGGAGAAATCAATGAAAGTATTAGTAACAGGAGTAAAAGGACAGTTAGGGTTTGACGTGGTACGTGAACTGGAAAAAAGAGGATATGATGCTGTTGGCGTAGATATTGAAGAAATGGATATCACCGATGAAAATGCCGTAAAGGATGTTCTCACAAAGGAAGCGCCGGATACGGTAATTCATTGTGCGGCTTGGACTGCAGTAGATGCTGCGGAGGATGAAGACAATATACCGAAAGTCATGAAAATCAATGCAGAAGGAACAGAGAATATCGCAAAGGTTTGTAAAGAACTGGATGCAAAGATGATTTATATCAGCACAGATTATGTT